>JAUWQU010000102.1 GCA_030610965.1 Phycisphaerae bacterium | reverse complement strand
GCCGAGATTCGTCGTCGCGTGCTGGGCCACGCATACGCTCGTCTCCTCGGGCTTGTTGGGATCCTCGTGCCACGCGACCTTCTGAGGATAGTGGTCCAGCCACTGCCACGTGTCCCTGCCGTGAGACCAGGCCCAGCAGTTGCGCAGCGTAAAGAAGTCGCGAATCTTCGCCGGCAACTTCTTGGGCTTGCCGAGGATCAACGGCCTGCCCTTCCAGCGAAACCAGAGGTCTCGATAGAGGCCCTGGGAATAGAACTCCGTGTAGAGCTTCGTGATCGTCTTATCCGGCGCCGTGTGCGTGAAGAACAGGATCTGCGGCGTGTGCTGGCCGGCTTTTCGCAGCTTCGCGAACTCCTCGCACAACAGCATGTAGATCGGGCGATAGGTGACGGTGTTCGTCACGTCGAAGATCAGCGTATCGACGCCCGCGTCGGACAGGATCCGGGCGTGCCTCCGCACGGCGTACCGGCTGTCGCTGGTGTAGTAGCCGATCTCGGGCTTGCCCCAATGATGATGCGCATGCACGGGACCGTACTGGGGGTGGTTCGGGTCCTTCCGAAGGATCTCGGTGATGTCGAACGGCCCCTGCGTGCCGTGCTGGCCGAGCCAGAGGAAGTAGAAGATGCCGACCGTCTTGTTCGCGTCCGGCGGGCCGCACTGGTCGTAACCGGGCAGCTCGCGGCCCAGGGCGTCCGTCGCCACCCAGGTATCCGGATACAGATCGCGATAGGGGCGGGCGTGGACTACCTGGAATGCCGCCAATAACAGAGCGAACGCAAGCAGGCTTCCCTTCATATCGAGACCCTTCTCAAGTTTTGCCCGGTTGACGGGAACGGATAGCAGGGCCGGCCCGGCGCTATTTCGCCTCGATGACATAGTCCTGCCCCTTCGTTGTCTCCAGCGCGATCACGCCGTCCTTCCCTGGCTCGGCCGTGAACGCTCGGCCGACGCAGGTGACGACAACGGGGACGCCGGCATGCAACCGGCAGACGCCGCCCTTAGTTGAGCGGATCGTCGCCCGCGTGAGCTTGCGCCCTTGCCATTGCATGTCCACCACGAACCCGCCGCGCGCCCGCAAGCCCTTGACCGATCCGGAGGGCCAGGCGTCCGGCAAGGCGGGCAACAGGTGGACGGCGCCGGCGTGAGACTGCAGGAGCATCTCGGCGATGCCGGCCGTGTAGCCAAGGTTGCCGTCGATCTGGAAGGCGCCTCGCATATGGAAGATACAATCGAAGAGGTTGTCGTAGCAATGCCGGGACATCATGCCGGTCACGACCTTGTATGCGCGGTTTCCGTCATGCAGACGAGCCCAGATGTTGATCTTCCAGGCGTGGCTCCAGCCGGTCCGGCCGTCACCTCGCGCATTGATGCTCACCCTTGCCGCCTCGGCGAGCTTCGGCGTCTTCAGCGGCGAGATCTGCCGCCCCGGATTCAAGGCATACATATGCGATACATGCCGGTGTGTATCGTTCGGATCATCCTTATCCTCCATCCATTCCTGGAGCTGGCCCCACTTGCCGATCTTCGGGCCGACCACTTTGTCCCGCATTGAAGCGAGCTTCTCACTGTAGTCGGCGTCGACACCCAGTTCCCCAGCCGCCTCGATCGTATTGTTGAGCAGGTCCCACACGATCTGCTGATCATACGAAACACCGTCTTCAACCGGGCCATGCTCCGGCGACCACCCGTCCGGCACGACCAGGCGCCCGTCAGGCAGCTCCTTCAGGCGATCTTCCCAATAGTGGCACACTTCCTTCAGGTACGGATACGCGACGGTCTCGAGGAATTGCCTGTTGCGACCGAACTCGTAATGCTCCCAGTAGTGCCGGGCATACCAGGCACTGCCGGGGAGGTTCCATCGCCACCCCATGCCGCCGAACGGATTGTGACTGGTCCGCACGGTGAACCCGCGGACATCTTCACCAAAGGATTTCCGGGTCGCTTTACGAAACGGTTCCAGCGAAGCGGTCAACAGGTCGAAGAGCGGCTTGTGACACTCGGCAAGGTTGGCAGTCTCCGCCGGCCAGTAGTTCATCTGAAGGTTGATATTGCTGTGATAATCAGCATGCCACGGTGCCATGTTGACGTGATTCCAGATCCCCTGCAGGTTGCCCGGCAACGTGCCGGGCCTCGAGGATCCGATCAGCAGGTAGCGGCCGTACAGAAACAGCAGTTCCTCAAGGTCGGGATCGGACTTTCCCTCCCGAACGGCCTTCAGCCGCTCATTGATCGGCGCGGCGAGCTGCGAATCCCCTGTCGTGCCGAGCTCGATCGCCACGCGGCTGTAAAGTGACTGGTGGTCTTCAACATGTGTGGTGAGCAGCTTTGAATAGGCCTGCTTCGCGGCCAGGTCTACCTGCTTTGTCACGAGCGCGTGCGGGTTGGCGCCCTTCCAGCTCTTCTTGTAGTCCATGACATAGCTTGTCCCTGCCGCGAGGGTTATGGTCAGGCTATCGCACCCGCTGAAGACCAGCGCGTCTCCCTCCGGCTTGATCTTGCCCCCGTCGACTGCGACGATAAGCTGTGCCTCGTATTCCATGCCATTGGGCAAGGTTCCGGTGAAGACGAGCCGGTTCTTTCCGACCGACGTCTTCTCTTCGTGGCCGCCGTCGAGCCTGATGCGGCCGGAGTACTTGCCCTTTGCGCTCGCCGTCATGCGTGAAACCATGACCTGGTCGGGATGGCTGCAGAACGTTTCGCGCACGAACTCAACGCCATCCTGTTGATAGGCAACACGCGACACGGCCCGGCTGAGATTCAGCTCACGCCGGTATTTGGTCGCTGCCGCCCCTGCATCGAGCTCGATGAAGATGTTCCCAAAGTTTTGGTAGTACCCCATGCCGGGAGATCCGTAGTCGCCGTCGGGGTTCTCGTCTCCTGTCCACAGACTGTCGACATTGAACTGGATTTGCTCCTTCTCGACGCCGCCGAAGATAGTGCATCCAAGGCGCCCGTTGCCCAGCGGGAATACTTCCTTCCGCCAGTCGACTGCGGGCTTTGCGAGCCAGAGGATATCCTCGCCGCGAGCCAAAGGACCGATTCCTCCCAACAGCGCAGTTGCCAACAAACATGTTGTACCCAGTAACTGTTTCCTATTCATGCTAACTCCCATTTCCTTTCAACCGGGATGCCCATATGGATTCCTGATCACGAACATCGCGGTCCTATTTGGTGAGCTTATCACGTCTTCGAACGAACCCAAACCAGGAAATCCGGGACAAGAAGGCCCTGGGGGCGTCAACTCCTGGCGTCTATTCGCCGAGTGGAGTGATGCTCCGCTTGATATCGGCCAGACGTCTCTTCGCGAGCTTCTGCATCGCCCGGACCCGGTGAGGTGCCTGGTCGGCACCTGCAGTTGGCTGGAGAGTGACCTGCCCAAGCCGTTTCGACCTGGTGCTGGGGGCAGAAGGCGGTGTAAACAAGTATACACGGGCAGCCCTCACGTGATCAGTTCCGCGAACTGTCCGGCGTGGACGAATTGGCTTTAGAAGAAACCTCTTCTGCATACAACAAGACCTCTTCGCCCTTCTTCAGGTCGAGGTCATAGACGCCCGGCGACACTTCCTTGAGCAGGTGTTGGCGGGTGCCCTTACTGCTGACTTGTCCTATCAGTCCGGGCCTTACGCGACAGGGTTCGCCGGCCAGGCTCTTGATCCGCACCCATTGGGTCAGGCCGGCTGCGCGCTTCGCCGATACGAGAAACGCGCCTTCTGCCCGCAGATCGCGAAACTCGATGTCTTTCCATGCGGATGGCACAGCCGGGAATATGCGGATGGGGCCCGACTCTTCGGCGGCCGGGTCGGACCAGCTCTGGATAAGCATGTCCTGGATGATGTTGGCTGCCCCGAGCGTCGATTCGATACATGGGTTGCCGCCGCAGGGCCACAAGCCGTTCGGCATGAGGTCGCTCTGGAGGTGCTTGAGCCCATCGAGGGCGGTGTCTCCCTTGCCGAGGGCGGCGCTGATCGGGCCGACGTGCGTCTGCACCATGGCGGGCAGGCCGGTGACCGCATTCGCGCGGTCGCAGGAGGCCTGGAGCACCTGGCGTGAGCCTTCCTGTTCGATGTTCACCAGGTGCAGCGGGTAGATCATCAACAGGTGTGAGAAGTGCCTGTGATTGGGCGGGGAAGTCTGATCGCGTCCGAGCCGGAAGCCGTGATCGTCGGCGGGGAAATCGATGAGCTTCTCCGTGACCTGCTTCCATCGCGGGATGAGCGGGTCGTCGATCCCGAGTCGCTTGCTTGCCTTGAGCAGCGTATGGCAGCCCCACTTGAACAACGCCAGGTCGAAATTGCAGTCCGCAAAGACGCTCGTTTCCGGCGAGTAGGTCGGCTGAAGGTGAAGCTTGCCATCGTCGCCCTCCTGGACCATGTGAAGGTAGAGATTGACGCTCCGGCGCAGCAGCGGGTAGATCTTCTCGCGCAGCATCCTGTCGTCCATGGAATAGCGATACTGGAACCACGTATTGCTCATGGTCCAGGCAAGCGTGCCCACGAGGTCATAGTATCGCTTGTCCCCGTCGCGGGTTCCTCGCATATCCAGGGCCACCGCAATGGGCAGATAGGCCGAGTCCTCCTGCCATTGAACCGGACGCACCGCCTTTATCAGTGCATCCTGCCCTCCATGAAGCCGGTCAACCAGCTCCTGCCCCTGGTCAAGCCGATTCGCGGCGTAAACCGGCCAGTGCGCGCTTTGGATGTTCCAGTCGGTGGTGATGTAAGCCCACGGGCCGCCCTGGAACCACAGGCCGGATGTATCGACGAAGCACCGCCCCGCTCTGCTGGTGCAGCCGAAACGGTAAACGGTCTGCCAATACAGCGACTCGAGCCCCTTGTCGGGGATCGTGACGAAACTCATGGGATAATACTCATGCCACCACTTGCGATGAGCCTCTATCCATTTCGCCCTGTCAAGCTTCTGACAACGGTCAACATCCGAAACCGCCGCCCCGGACGCCGTCGATTCCGGATAGCTGTTTGCAATGCTGACGATGTGGGTGCGGGTCTGCTGCTGAACCTGCTCGCTCCAGGCAGTCGCGTACTGCCCGCCGGCAAGGAGGTCTTGTATCCATACGGAAACATCGCCTTTCTTCTCCAGGCGTCCGGGGGGATTGGCCTTGTATACCTTCAGAGTGTCGGCATAGTGCTTGCCGTAACTCTTTGCGAAACCGCCAATGCCGGCTTCATCCGTCGGATAACCGCCGCGCGTCGTCTTTGCGGGCGCCGGATGCCAGCTCCAACTGCATCCCCGCTCGCCGGCCGACGGGGCCAGCTCCGTGACGATCGCCATATCGTCGGCATGAGTGAAGTGACGGATGCGGATCTCGCCCTTGTCCGTTGTGATAGTCCCGATCAGTTCGGCATTCCACATATCCATCCGCCAGTTGCAGCCGGTGAGTTTGCCGGCCGGGTGGAGCAGGAAATGACCGATCATGAGTCGCGGCCGACTGTAGGCCGTCCAGCCGTACGTGTCGTCACGATGGTCTTGGACGTCGCCGCGGAACACCTGGAGCTCAATTGCGTCGCCTGACTGGTACAACATCGAGCCGATCATGGCATTGCCGAAATGGGGCGCTTCCTTCCAGCCGTGCGGCAGCTTGTCAAACGCCATGTCATGCCCCCGCATGAATGCCGGCCAGTCGATAGTCTCTTCCCGTGTCAAACCCGAATTACCAGACATTGTGTTGCATCCAAACAAGGACAACGTGATAGCGGCACACAGTGTTGAAAGAAGCGGCCTGCTGTTCATTGCGATAGCTCTTTAACTGTTCGTTTCCGCGGAATTGAAGTGTCAACCGGGCGTCTCCATTTGACCTTCGCCCGGCAACTTCGCCAAGCATTCTGGACGCCAACGTAACATCCTTTGTCTCGACGGCAAAAGGAAAACCCAGCCCCTTTCTTGCCTTGGCATGTGCGGGAGGGTATCGTCTTGGGGCATACACGATACGTTGTTGGATTGGCCAAAACCCCCGCCCCCCGGCAGAGCCGCCCGATAAGCCCGAGGGGTATGCACGTGGAGCCATGCGGACATCGACCAGAATGCCTTTCAGGAGGCCTCATCTTTTTCGGAACGTTCCTAAAATCTGAGGAGGGGGTGGTCGGCTTGTCGGCGAGGCAATTTGCCGCTCGCGGTTATGTTTGCTTGAGGCAAGTTCATGCCACGGCGAAGGCTTAGGTCGGCACCTGCGGCTGGCGGGAGACGACTTGTCCAGGCCGTTTCGACCTGAAGCTGGGGGCAGAAGGTGATGTCAATTAGTATACAGTGGGCGTCAACTAGTTTACATTCCATCGCTTCCACTTCCATGGGGCGAGCATATTGATTTTCGTTCCAGGCGATGCCGAATGACGCAAGTATCGAGTTTTGCCGTAGCTTGCAGCAATTCAGGCCCCCTGGCCCTCCCCGCCCGAGGAATCGCACGCGAGGCCAACTGAAGAAGTGGCATTCGCTTTTTGGTCTGACTCTGGGCCCTGCCAGAACCACGGGAACACCCACGGCCTGCCGTACCTCCCCCGTGTGCATTTTCGATATCGGGTGCCGACTAGATGTTTCTCGTGAGTGCACCTGCGGCTGGCGGGAGACGACTTGTCCAGTCCATTTCGACCTGCCGCCTGGGCTGCAGGCGGTGTAAAGAACTATACAGGGCGCGTCAATTCCTTTGCGTTCCAGAACTACCACATTCTGAAAATCAGCTTGTTGATTTTCGTTCCGGGCAAGCCCAATGATGCAAGTATCGCCTTTTGCCGTAGCTTACGTGAATCACGGCCCCAGCCCCTCCCCCTTGAGGGTGTCGCACGCGAGGTCAACTGAAGAAGTGCCACACGATACTCGCCCCGTTTGCCTGAGCCGCAGTTGTGCCCCGGCCTGTAGCGGTTGAATGGCGCCATCCGGAGTACGTGATGGCCACGGAGTACCAGCGGATTGGTAAGACGGTGTTTGACCTGTCGGGCCCGATCCCGGATCATTCCGGTTTCGTACCAGGATCCGCGGCAGCCCCTGTCTGAGGATGGATGAATGGAACAGGAGAACCTGGACTTGTCCAGACTTCGCGACGACGCCTACATGGCCGGCCTGTCGCACTCCCTGCGCCTGGAGCTCGTACGGCGGTGGAGGCTGGAACTCCAGAGCTTTGACGTGGAACGTCCTCCGCTCACCAGCGGCAAGGAGCAGGAGCTCTCGGCCTGGGACCTGCCGCTGCTCGGGCAGCGGGTTCTGACCCTGGCCGAGTCCAAGGGCATCGACACCGGCCCGGCCGCGGCGCTCAATGCGCTCTGCCGAACAGGGGCTGACCTGGACCTGTCGCTGGTACACCAAGCCCTGGGGATCGTGGAGCGGCTTGAGGCGGTCCTTCTTGCTGAGACCGAATCGCCTGGCGGTCGTGACACCGAGGATGACCGCGACCCCAAGCTCGTTCTGGACGTCCATCGTAAGACAGCCACGCTCGACGGACAGGATTATCCCCTCACCGAGCGTCAGACAGAGTTCCTGCAGAAACTCATCGATGCTGGCGGTGGGTTCGTCCCCGGCCGCAAAATGAAGTTCGGATCGCTCAGTGATGACCGCGTCGACAGCCTCTTTAAGGGCATTCCCGAGAATATCTCCTCTTACATCGAGAGGAAACGTGGGCCCGGCGGAGGATATCGGCTCAGTATCCCGGGGCAGACAATCGAGGGTTAATTCAACCACTATTCGTGGTTAGACCCATCCAGAAGGTCGTGGGAGAATCTGATCAGCATACGCGATGCTGAGGATTCTTCATGCTTGGTTACGAGAACAACGAACTTGTAGGGGCTGGCAGTCCCACCCAGAAGCCGCAGGCGGTCGATCTGCGCGAGGGGCGAGGCGGCCTCCCGATCCACGCCGGAGGCAGGGGGCTCGTGAAGATCGTCCCGCTGCTGATGGGCATGTTTTCGTCCTGCTCGTATCCCAACCAACCGAACAGTCCTCAGCGCATCCGTTCGCCAGAAGACATTGGGCCCACAGTGGGCGCTTTATCAGACAAGACAAGCACGGCCATGCTCATGGCTGGTTCGTGAGAATATGGTAGGTCCCAATAGGGGCGGCCGACCATAGGAGTGGTCGGCCGTAAGGGAGCAACTTCATGATCGACTCTTATTGTACCACATCCGGGCTTTTGGATGCAAGCCCAGCCGAAGCTGAAAGCATCACCGGAGTAGAAGATGCTCAGACTCCAGTGCCGTCCGAGCCACCAATTTTGCCCACCGCGGGGCCGCCGTCCGTGCTCGACACAGGCGGCCCGGGCCTCCAGGATGATGTTGAGGATGACGTCGAGGCCAAACCTGGCTCGGGCAAGCCCTCGCTGGTCACGACCGAGGTCAACGGGCTGACGCTGCTCCAGGGCCAGGTCATACCGCTGAGAGACGCCAGCCGAATCCCAGCTCACTACATGACGGTTTCCAGTGCCCTGATGCGGAGCAAGGCGTTCAAGGCGGCTGAGAAGATCGTGGTCATCTACCTGACAGACTGTCTTGGAGACAAGAACCACCGGTGCTGGCCGAGCCTTGACACGATCGCTGCTGAAACTGGACAGTCCCGGAGAAACACGATCAGGGCATTGAATTCGCTTCTGAAGGCCGGGGCGGTAATCAAGGCCCCTGGTGGTGGCCGGCGCTGCTCCACTAGGTATTACCTGACGCAGGGCTTGTACCCGTGCCGGGAGAACCCCGAGAGCCTATGCGATAGAACTTCGTGCCAGGTCCAATGCCCGTGGTCGGACGAGAGCGTCAGGGCCAACATGATGCCCCGGGAGGACATAAACAGTGCCAATCTGGCACTGTTTAACCAGGAGCCTGCTCGGGATAAACAGTGTCAATCTGGCACTGTTCTTCCTGTAAACAGTGCCAAGTTGGCACTGTTTGAGCCCATAAACAGTGTCAATCTGGCACTGGAAGAAAAGAACTACAGTTCCGGAGAAAAGAAGGGGGAG
>JAUWQU010000442.1 GCA_030610965.1 Phycisphaerae bacterium | reverse complement strand
GCAGCGCGACCGCAGGATCCAACTGCCGCCGGACGTGCCCGTCGAGCACCTGGCGTTCGCCTCGAGCGTGGCCGCCGACGACGCCGGGCTGGACGCCAACCGGACCGACCTGGCGCCCGCGTTGCGGCTGGCCGCGGCCCGCGCAGCCGGGATCGCCGGCGTTGTCATTCACACCGACGGGCGGTTCACCGACCGCTGGTACGCGGCCGCCGAGGCCCTGGCCGCGATCGATCTGCCCGTTGCCATCGTTCCCATGGACTCGCCGCCGGCAGACGCGAGGATCGCCGAGTTCGACGCTACCCGCCGGCCAGACGGCAGCGTCCGACTCCGCGTCACCGTTAGAGCCAACGCGCTCGACCGCCGGACGCTCACGGTCAGGCGGGTTCGCCCAGCCGGGGCCGAGCCGCTCGTCGATCGCCCGCTCGACCTGCTGGGCGACCAACCCGTGACAATAACCGTCACCGACGCGGCGCCTCTGGCGGCGGCTGCGGAATACCGGGCCCAGCTTACCCCGGCCGACACGTTTGGCGAAAACGACTCCGCCGCGGCCGGGACGCTGCCAATGCGGCGTGTCGTCGCTGTCGTCGGGCCAGTTCCGCAGGCAGGCGCCGCCCTGGCCGGGCTCCAAGGCGTGGACGTTCGGGTGGTGGACGCCGCCAGGTGCGGCGCGAACGCGGGCTGGTGGATGGACTTCGCGGGCGTGGTTCTGGCCGACGCCAACGGCCAGTTACTCGCCAGGCCGGCCCGTGCGGCCCTGGAGCGATACGTTCGTTCCGGCGGGGGACTGGTGCTTATCGGCGCCGGGCCTCACGGCTCGCCGGCCGACCGCGACGACCCGCTGAACCGCGCCGCGGCTTTGGTGGCTAACCCCTATCAGCGCAAGCCCTTGCGGGCAATAGTCATCCTCGATGCATCCGGCTCGATGGCCGAGGCTTCCGGAGCGGCCGGCCGGGTGAAGTTCGACCAGGCCGTCGAGGCGGTCGGCAGCCTCAGGAGGCACCTCACCGCGGCCGACAGCTTGTCGGTGATAACCTTCTCCGACGACGCGAACCAGGTTTACGACAGCGGCCCCGGCCCGCCGGACTTCGGATCTCTTGGCGAGGCATTGTACCGTGTCCGCCCAGGCGGCTCGACTGATGTCGGCAAAGCTCTGGACCTGGTCGCCGGCCAGGCGACGCCAGCCGGGCGAGACGGGCTCGTGCTGGTCGTAAGCGACTTGCGCACCAAGCCTTTCGATCCCAGGGCCGCAGCTGAGGCATTCGGTCAGCGGGGGCTTTCGCTGGCGGTCGTGGCCATATCCAGCGCGGGTGACAACTCGTCGACCGAGGCCCCGCCGCTGGAGGCCCTGGCCAAGCTGCTCAAGGGGCCGCTGGTAGCTGGGCAGGAAGACCTATCGGGACTGGCAAAGGTCTTCGCCGACCTGCTGCGCCGCACACGCGGCGACGCGCTGCGCCGCGGGCAATTCCCCGCAGCCGTCGTGCGTCCGCTGCTCGGCCTGACTGTGGGGCCGCTGCCGGAGGTGCAGGCCTATCTGCTGGCTGCGCCGCAAAGCGGCGCGGAAATCGTTGCCCAGGTCGCCGGCGAGCACGACCCGCTTCTGGCAGTGCGGCAAGTCGGTATGGGACGGAGCGTTACGCTTGTCATGCCCTCTGGGCCGAACGAGAATCCTGTTTGGCGGCAATCAGGCGAACTGGCTCGAATTGTCGGCCGGGCTGTGGCGTGGTCGCTTCGGCCGGGGCAGGACCCGCGCTTCAGCGGCCAGGCCCGCCGACAGGACGGGCAACTCCGCGTGATGCTCGAGGCCCGCGACGCCAACGGCCCGGTCAACGGCCTTGACCCGGTCGTGCGAATCGTGCCTATCGGGGCCGCTTCCGGGGAGGTGGCGGGGAGTTTTCCGCTCGATCAGACCGCCCCCGGGCGTTACGAAGGCTCGGCCGGCGACCCCGGCACGTCGTTGGGTGTCGAGATCGCAACCGGCGGCGGTTCGGCTGAGAGCTCGCCGCAGAGCGGGCGCGTCGTATGGCAGGACTTCCTGCCGGCCCAAGCCCCGGTGGAGCTGGCCGAGGTGGGCGCCGACGCTGCCAAGCTCAGCCGCTTGGCGGAGTTGACCGGCGGGCGGATCGTCCGGACCAAGGACCTCGCTCCATTCGGGCAGCGCCTGGCGGCGGCGAGGCGACGGGCACTCTGGCCGATCCTGCTGGCCGTGGCCGTTGGGCTGATGCTCACCGAATGGGCTATCACAAGAGTGCGTCGCCGGGCGTAAGTCCCCCCTGCCCGGGCGATTAACCTGGCCCGAGCAGCTCGATGGCCAAGCCGACGAGCTGGCCGATCTCCTCGACGCGCAGGATTCGGCCGGCAAACACGGTTCGGCGGGTTCGAGACTCCCGGCCGGCCGAAGCCCTGGCCGTGGGCATGGATATCTCCAGCAGCACCCTGCCCCGCATTTGAAGCCCGCTGCGGGCTTCGGTCAGCAGCATCAGGCCGCCTTCGGAGATGTCCGCGGTGCGGCCGCGCAGCCGGACCCTGCCGCGCCGGTCGATAACGGCAACCGGCAGGCTGACTGCACTTCGCAGGTTTCGACGTCTATCGGACGTACGTACCGACATCCTGCTCCTCGCGCCCTTCGCCGCGGAGGTTGTCCCCGTATCAGCGCATATTTCGCCGATCCTGGCGGCGGGTCCGGCAAGAGCCCGGAAACCGCGACCTGGTTGTCCATGACTTTCCCCGCCCGCGGCGGGGCCGCTTTCCATGTTGCATGCTCGGCGAAACCCGGTACACTTTACGACTCTAATGTACGATATCCTGCGGCGATCCGTCGCCGCGGTTGTTCATGGCAGAGAAGGATCTATGGAAACGTTCAGCGACGAAGTACTCAAGAGGACGCACAACTGCGGTCAGCTTCGCCACGAGGACTGTGGCCAACACGTTCGGCTGTGTGGATGGATAAAGAGCTACCGCGACCACGGCGGGGTTTTGTTTGTGGACCTGCGCGACCGCGAAGGCATTACGCAGATCGTCTTCGATCTGCCGGCCGACCCGAACAATCAGCAGGAAGTCGCCCGCTACGAGTTGGCCCAGAGCCTTCGCAACGAGTGGGTTATCTCGGTGGCCGGCGTGGTCCGTCCGCGCGGTGATGATCGCGAGAACCCCAAGCTGCCGACCGGCCGAATCGAGATTCTCGGCGACGACCTGACCGTCCTGAACCGCTCCGACACGGTGCCCTTCGAGCCGGATGAGTTCACCGAGGCGGCAGAGGACGTGCGCCTGAAGTACCGCTTCATCGACATCCGCGGCTCGTCGATGACACGGGCGCTTCGCCTGCGCCACCAGATCTGCCGGACCATGCGAGGCATTCTGGACGAGAAGGGCTTCGTCGAGGTCGAGACGCCGTTTCTGACCAAGTCCACGCCGGAAGGCGCGAGGGACTTCCTCGTGCCGGCCAGGCTCCAGCAGGCGTGCTTCTACGCGCTTCCGCAGAGCCCGCAGCTTTTCAAGCAGATACTCATGGTCGGCGGGCTGGACCGCTACTACCAGATCGTCCGCTGCTTCCGCGACGAGGACCTCCGCGCCGACCGCCAGCCGGAATTCACGCAACTCGACGTCGAGATGTCATTCGTCACCGAGGCCGACGTGATGGCCGCGACGAACGAGATCCTGCGGGCCGTCTGCGAATTGGGCGAGAAGGACTTCCCGGCCGAGGTCCCCGTGATGACCTACGCCGAGGCGATGCGACGCTTCGGCTCGGACAGGCCTGACATGCGGTTCGGGATGGAGCTGGTGGACATCGCCGACTTGGCGGCCCAGTGCGACTTCGGCGTGTTCAAGTCCGCACTGGCGGCCGAGGGAACGGTAAAATGCGTTCGTGTGCCCGGCGGCGCGGATATGACACGCCGCCAGACCGACGCCCTGGCCGAGTGGGCCAAGGGATTCGGCGCCAAGGGCCTGGCCGTGACGAAGATCATCGATGGCGACAAGCTTGAAACCGGCATCGCCAAGTTTCTCGCTCCCGTCGCCGCCCAGCTCATCGAGCGATGCGAGGCGTCGGCGGGCGACCTGCTGTGCTTCGCGGCCGACCGGCCTGCGGTCGTCCATCGCGTGCTGGGCGAGCTTCGCTGCAAGCTGGCGCGGCAGCGCGGCATGATCCCCGCCGACGTGTTCAAATGGCTTTGGGTGGTCGATTTCCCGCTGGTGGCGTTCAACGACGGCGAGAAGCGATGGGACAGCCTGCACCACCCGTTCACCTCGCCGAAGTACGAGGACGCCGCCCTGCTGGACAGCAGCCCGGGCGACGTGCGAAGCCGGGCGTACGACATTGTCTGCAACGGAACGGAGCTTGGCGGCGGGTCGATCCGTATCCACAACCTGGACATGCAAAAGCGCGTCTTCGGCCTGCTGGGCATCACGGAGCAAGAGGCCAACGCGAAGTTCGACTTCCTTCTCAACGCCTTGCGTTTCGGCGCCCCGCCTCACGGCGGGATCGCGCTGGGCCTGGACAGAATCGTT
>JAUWQU010000328.1 GCA_030610965.1 Phycisphaerae bacterium | reverse complement strand
GCTGGCAGACGCGACCATATCCGCCCAGATCGTCGGCATGGAGGAGCTCGGGCGAGATGGCTTCGACATGCACCCCTACGCCGATGCCGACGTGCTGCTGGTGGATGAATCGCATAACTTCCGCAACGGGTCGGCCAACCGATACCTGGCGCTGGACGCCCTGATCCAGATGCGAGGCGGCCGCGGGCGCGACGGGCAACGCAAGAAGGTGATCCTCCTGTCGGCCACGCCGATCAACAATGACTTGTACGACCTGCTGAACCAGTTGCGGCTGTTCACGCAGTCGGAACCGGACTACTTCCGCGATGCTGGGATAGGCGACCTTAACGCCTACTTCCGCCAGGCCCGTCGGCTGGCGCGAACAGAGGGCACGTCGGCGGGAACGCTGCTGTTCAACCTGCTGGAGGAGGTCGCTGTCCGAAACACGCGCCCGTACATCCGTGTGGCGTACCCCAACGCCACAATCGGCGGCAAACCGGTGCATTTCCCCGACCGCCGGCTGCGGACGTTCCAGTACAGCCTGGGCCAGACCTACGCCGGCCTGTACGAAGAGATTGTGCGGGACATCGGCAAGCTCTCGCTCGCACCGTACAACCTGGAGTCGTACAAGCGGGCGGACGTTCAGGTTGACGAGTTCGAGCAGGGCCGCGAGGTCGGCCTGGTTGGCATCTTCAAGACCCGGTTCCTGAAGCGGCTGGAATCGAGCATCGAGGCATTCCGGATAAGCCTCAAGCGGGCGCTGGTCTTCGAGCAAGCGTATCTCGACTTCCTGCTGGACCAGCGGGTGATCTCCAGCAAGGATTTCTGGCGAATGCTCCGCCTTGCGGGGCTGGACGCCGAGGATGATCTCAGCGGCAACGACCTAGCCGACCGACTGGAGGAGGTAGAGGCCGTCAAGCAGCACCTCGCCGACATCAAGCCGGTGGACCTGAACCAGTACGACCTGCGGCGCCTGGTGCATGACGTGGAGGCAGACATCGATTTGCTTGGCAACCTTTACGAGCGGACAAAACCGCTGGTGCGAACGGACGCCAAGCTGGAGCAACTCAAGACCCATCTGACCGGCGACTTGCGGGGCAAGAAGGTGCTGGTCTTTACCTGCTACAAGGACACGGCCAGGTACCTGCATCGGCAACTGACCGGCCCCGACGCGGCCGAGTGGCGAAAGTCGCTTGGCAATCCCGTTATCCGGCGAATCGACAGCGGCAACCATCCGAATGAGCGCGAGGGAATCCTGGCTGCATTTGCACCGGTCGCCAGCGGCAGGGCTACGCCCACGGGCGAGGCGATTGACGTGCTGATCTCCACGGACGTCCTCAGCGAGGGCCAGAACCTCCAGGACTGCGGCGTGATGGTCAACTACGACCTGACGTGGAACCCGATCCGCCTAGTGCAGCGAAGCGGCCGCATCGACCGGCTGGGCAGCCCGCACGAGAAGATCGACATCTGCAACATGTTCCCCGAGGACGAACTGGAGGAACTGCTTCGGCTGGTCGAACGGCTCCAGGACCGCATAAACCAGATCGACGACCTTGGCCTGCTGGACGCCAGCGTCCTGGGCGAGGTCGTGCATCCACGGACATTCAACACGCTGCGCCGCATCCGGCAGGAAGATGGCGCCGTGCTGGACGAGGAAGAAGCCCGTGCCGAATTGGCCGGCCCGGAGGTGCTGCTCAAGCAACTCAAGGAGCTGATGGGCCGTGAGGGTGCCGAGCAGATTCTGGACCTGCCCGATGGTATTCACTCGGGCCTGCGGCGCAACAAGTGCAACGGCATGTTCTTCTACTTCCAGGCGCCCCGGCCGGGCGGCGAAGGGCTGCGGCACTTCTGGCATTACATCGACGCTGGCACGCACAAAGTCCTCGACAACCGCTTCCAGGTCGCCCAACTCATAGCCTGCCAGCCTGATGAGCCGCGTCACATTGGCGAGCAGGATGTATTCCTGCTCCAAGAGAAGGTGATCGAGCACATCCTGCGGTCCGAACAGGCCGTCGAAGCCAAGGCTGCGGCGTCCACCAAGCCCGACCCCGTACAGCAGGCCATCGCCGAGGAACTCAAGAACGCCATCCGCCGCGGCACAGTGGACCGCGAGCAGGCCAAGGCCGCCATCCGCTTCCTCGCCCAGCCGGCCGGGCCGTTCGTTATCAGGAAGATGAAGGCTGCCTTCCAAGCCTCGCAGACCAGCGGGGAGCACCAGCCACTGCTCGATGAAATAACCCGCCTGGAAGCCGACTTCAGCAAGGACCCCGCCGCCGGACCTCAGCAGTCCACCCTCAGCCGCGACGATCTCAAGCTCATCTGCTTCGAATACGTTTCAAGCTAGGCCAGTTACTAATCGGATTCTTCAAGGGGTTCCGGGACGTAGACCCGTTTCAGGGGCATGATGCCCTTGTACTTCGAATCAAACTGCTCATAGTGCTGGAGGACCATGTTCACCAGTTGGTCCCCGTCTGGTCGCACCACGTCTGGAAAGACCTGAGCATGGCCAGGCGTTGCTGAGACAGTGATTTGCATTATACTGACCCCCAAGGAGCAATCGCCATGCATGCAGAAGACCGGCAATTCGAAGGAGCCTGTGCGAAGCTGTGCAGCGATTTCTTCGACAAGTTCCCCAACAACGACCTGCGCGATCTGGTCAGCCAGGCCCTTGCATTGCTTCTGAAGCGGCAGACCGACTTCCCAGGCAATCCGGGCGGCTGGGCTGGCGGGATAGTCTACGCAGTTGGCAGCGGAGGTTGCGGCGTGTCGGGCGTGCTGAACGCCGAGCTTGAGAAGGCGTTCGGCACCACAATGGGCACGATTCGCAAGCGGGCTGGGGAGGTGACGCAAGTGCTGGGGCCGGATGGGCCCCTATCAATTGAAGGCTTGGCCCCGTGTGCGGAGTTCACGCTCCGTGATGAGGCGAACGCTATCTGCGCCTATGCCTTCCGCAACGGGCCCATCGAGGACATCCACGCTGATGAGCGGATTTCCGACGCGGAGATGAAGAACCTAATGATCAAGGCTTCGGAGAGCCTGGCAAAGCTGCTGGCCAGGAAGCAGCAGTCACCGGCTGAGTACGACAAATTCATCCGCGACTACCACCGCAAATACTGCCAGCGATGGGAGCGGTGAGCAGAGAGGAGATGGCCGATCTGAACGCGTCACTGATCGGCTTCTGCCTAAGAAGCGAAGGTGGCCAAGACATCCAGCAGTACGGCGAAGCCGACGACGAACCGGCGGGCAAGATCCTCCCGTTTCCAGGGACACAGCACGTTGGCCGCAACGATCCATGCCCCTGTGGCAGCGGCAAGAAGTACAAGAAGTGCTGCGGGCGGTGAACCGGAAGCGGGACGCGGCTGCGCGAGCATTTCTTGTCCCTGGAAGCTTGTCCCCATAGAATATCGCCTTGATGGACGACCGTTTCCTGATCTGCCAACCCTTTAAGGAGTAGCACAATGGCAAAGAGCGTCAAACCCGCAACGAAGAGTGAGATCCTGTCCAACATCGCAGAGGCCACGGAACTTTCCCGCAAGCAGGTGGCGTCGGTGTTCGATGCCCTTTCCGCCCAGATCAAGGCCGCGGTGGGTAAGAAGGGTCCTGGCGTCTTCGCTTTGCCGGGCCTGTTGAAGATCACGGTCATCACCAAGCCCGCGACCCCGAAGCGTAAGGGCATCAACCCGTTCACCAAGCAGGAGCAGATCTTCGCGGCCAAGCCCGCCCGCAAGGTCATCAAGGTCCGGCCGCTCAAGGCGCTGAAGGACATGGCGAAATAAGGGGCTTGTCCGAGGGCTGCTTGTGTCGTCTCACAGCAAGGCAGTCGCGGATGCTGCTGAGGCGACCCTCAAGCTGCCATCGGCAAAAGACTATGGGTAAGCCGCTCGTCAAGCAGTAGGCCCAGCGGCGACGCGACAGCGAGGCCTTGGTGAACCGATGAGAGCCTACATTTGTGCCGATCTTCACTGCGAGTTCCATGCCGATGGCGGTAGGACGCTGATCGCCGAACTACCTGCTGCCGAGGTGGCCATAGTGGCCGGTGACTTGGCCGTGGCCTCCCGGCTGCGGCCAGCGCTAAGGCTGCTGGCCGACAAGTACCCGCACGTCCTGTATGTCGCGGGCAACCACGACTACTACCACTCGTCGCTCCCAGCCATTGAGGAGATAAGACGGACACTGGACCTGCCCAACGTACACTGGCTGGAGGATGAGACCTGCGAGATCAGCGGAATACACTTCGTCGGATGCACCCTCTGGTTCGGCGAGCATCGCCAAGACTTGGAGGATCAGATCACCGACTTCCAGGTGATTGCCGGCCTTCGGGGCTGGGTGCATGAGAAGAACCGGCGCAGTCTGGAGATCCTGCGGAAGAGCGTCACCGCCGACTCGATCGTCGTAACCCACCATCTGCCCAGCGGGCAGAGCATCGTGCCCAAGTACCAGGGCTCGCCCTTGAACTGCTTCTTTGTCTGCCCGGAGGCCGAGGCGATCATCTTGGAAAAGGCGCCGCGGCTGTGGATCCATGGGCACACGCACGACAGCCTCGATTACCCGCTTGGTCGGACCAGAATCCTGTGCAATCCATTCGGCTATGTGGGCGTGGAGACGAACCCGTCGTTCCAGACGGCCAAGCTCGTCCTGGACCTGTAAATGACCGAGCCAGGCGGCCATGTACCGAAGGTCTTTGCCGATTACGAGTCCGGAAGCGCTTCCTCAATATCGCTGTTCAGAGCGTCAGGAACACCATAACCCCGTCAAACTATGGCGTAAACGATCCCAGCGGCAAAATCCGTTTGGCGACGACCTGAGACTGAAGAGGACTTACGCGCCATCATCCTTCCTCGAATAACTCCAGCAAACCCGCAACTCGTTCAGAAATCCGCTTAAGCTTCTTTTGAGCCTTCTTGTCCCAGGGATTCTTGGCCTTAGCCGGAATCGCCTTCGCAAGTTCGGCCAGTTGTTTCAGCGTAAGCGGCATGTTCTGCTCAGAGGTTGATGTTTGCCGGATATGGTCCTTGAGTTCTTCGTCCATCGATGGCAGACCGAGGAGCAACTCACGCTCTTCGGCGGTCAGCTTGAGGCCCACGGGATGGTTGCGGGAGATTCTGATCTTATTGGCCATGCCTCTCCCTGATCCAACAAGTAAGCCGATCTGCGAATTGCGGGATTATCGATCAAGCCACCGTATATGTACTGCCCTTCTGGCCTTTCAAGGGTGTCCGCTTCAGTTTGCCGGCCTTGAGCATCTTGTTCAGCGTGTTGTCCGCCCGGCCTGTCCTTCCGGCAGCCTTCCACGCCTTGTTGATGTCAGACGAGATGGCGCCCTTGCCCTTTACCAGCCCAAGGACGAACTGCTCGGCGGTCTGGGCGTATTTCTTCCGCTTGGGGCCGGCCTTGGGTGCGGCAGGCTTCTTAGCAGCGACCTTGCGGACCCTCTTCGAGACCTTCTTGGCC
>JAUWQU010000329.1 GCA_030610965.1 Phycisphaerae bacterium | reverse complement strand
GTCCGTGCGGCGCTGACCCGTCTCGGCATGGGCCAGGGCGTCGCCGAGGCTCAATGCGTCCGAGACGCAGCGGAGTTCCTCGTCCTTGCGGAACCGCATTGCCTCCTCGACCTTCAGGAGCTTTCGCCCCAAGCTCCCGGCCGGGTGATAGGCGGCGAAGTCCTCGGGGGTGAACTGCCTCATCTGCATGACCGCCACAGCCAGGGCGTCGCCGAGGGCGAGCATGCAGGACGTGGAGACCGTCGGCGCCAGGCCAAGCGGGCAGGCCTCCTCGACCGGCCCGTATGCGATAGTCACGTCGGCGTTGCGGCCTAGCGGCGACTCGCCGTCGGCGGTCACGGCGATCAGCATGGCGCCGCGGCTCTTGAGGTGATCCATCAGGCGGATGAGTTCCTCGGTCAGGCCGCTGTGACTCAGCGCAACGACCACGTCGCCTCGCCTGACCCGCCCGATGTCGCCGTGCAGGGCCTCGACGGGATGCAGGAAAATGCTCTGCGTGCCGGTCGAGGCGAACGTCGCGGATATCTTGCGCGCGATGATCCCCGCCTTGCCGATGCCGGTGGTGATTACCGTGCCCTTGCAGCCGTAGAGCAGCGAGGCACCAGCGGCGAAGTCGTCGCCTATCCGCCCTGCCAAGGCGCGGATCGCCTCGCCCTCGGCTGTGAGGGCACGTCGGGCCAGCTCCAAATCCACGCTTGGCTCGTCCATTTTCGCGCGATTGAACTCCCGTAGCACAAGGGCCCCGGCTCGGCCACATCGGCCTGGATGGCCCAGCCGCGCATTATGCTTGTTTGGCCGATGGCGGTCAAGTAAAAGGGAATGCTAAGGAAACCGCGCCTATGATTTTCGGTCAGTCGTTTGCGGCAATGTTGATGCTGCTGCCGCCGTTGCTATTCAGCCTGGTCATCCACGAGTACGCCCACGCCCGCACGGCCTGGAGCTTCGGGGACCCCACGGCCAAGAACATGGGCAGGCTCACGCTGAACCCGATGGCCCACCTGGACCCGATCGGTACGCTCGCGTTGATTTTCATCGGCTTCGGCTGGGCCAAACCCGTGCCGATCAACCCGATGAACCTCCACCCGCGGCGGCTGGGCGACATCGCGGTAAGCCTGGCCGGACCAATGAGCAACCTGGTCCTGGCGGTCATCAGCTTCCTGCTGTATCGCGGCTGGGCCGTGCTCGATGCCCGCCAACTCGTCCCCGAGTCAGTCTTCGAGCCCGTGGCCGACAGCTTGTTTCTCCTGGGTATCATCAACGTTTTGCTCTGCACGTTCAACCTCATCCCACTGTTCCCGCTCGACGGCCATCACATACTCCGCGAACTCCTGCCCAACGACCACCAGGAGGGGTTCATGCGATGGCAGATGCAGTACGGGAGGGTCGCGCTGATGGCGATGCTGTTCGGGCCGAGACTGATCTCCGCCGTCACGAACAACCCCAATGTCCCCGATCCCCTGCATTGGGTGATCAGGCATGCCAGCCAGGTGGTCCTGACCGCAATGGGCATGGGCTAGCCGCACCGCACCACCATCGCCAGGTACGACTCGCTTACCGGCTCGCCACATCCCCAATGCAGCCGACACGCCAACCCGCCACTTCACGGCCTTCCAACCCCTCCAAACCAGCGCAACAGCCATCTCCCGGGCGCCTCTGGGGCTCCGCGGCAATCCGCTACCACCCCCACACAAGCGCAACAAACGCTCAAAAAGCATGTTCTGTGTCGCCATACAGGGCCTTCGAACGCCCCGCACCGCACCCACGCCACACCAAAACCATACGAAAACCACCCCAAACCACCCCCAAAACCAACCGCCAGCGCCAATCTGCCTGGCGGTAGACGGCTCTCCTGATTGGCGCGTATGCCAGGAAGGCGGCGCCACTCCATATTCGCCCAAGCCAATATGATCGCCGCCATCTTCTCCGCCGGCCACGCATCCGTAGTAACGCCGTCAAACGCTATCCCAAGCCCGACAGGCCTGTCCCACTGACCGCGATTTTTTCGCTCGATAAAGCAACACCCAAACAAGCCTTACGCTCGCTGGAGCAAAAACTCCGCCTTCCCGCGAGTTTTCGTTACCCAAAACGCCCCTCGAAATGTCCATACATACTATGGAGGGCAGTATTATTTCGTTGAACCGGCGCCGCTCATCATCTTCCGGCCCGGCCACGGCCGGAAATGGTCAGCACACCCCCGCGGCCGACCGAAAAAGGCGAAGAAAACCCATGGAAAAGGTTCCTGACCCCTGATCTCCTTTGATCTGCCTTTGATTCGACGATGACGCTCCCGAAAACGTGGTCAACGAGGTCGCGCTCGTCTACGGCGACTGGGGCGTGGTCACCCAGAGCAAGCAGAACCACGCCGAAGAAGTCGACGACAGCGAGCCGGCCGTGTCCTACGCCTACGAGGACGGCTCCGCCCCCGGCGGTGAGACACCGGACTACGAGGCCGAGTACGTCCGGCTGGACTACGTAACTTATCCTGGACCATCGACGCCGAGGAAGGTATACTACCACTACACGGACTCCACGGCCGAAAACCAGGCCAACTGGACGGCCCAGGAGAAGATCGGGCAGAAGCTCTCGCGTCTGAGGACGATCGCCGCGGTGGACATCGACTCCAGCGCCATCGGCTCGGACGCCAACGCGACGTACACGTACCTTGGAGCCTCGACGGTGGTGAAGGTCGAATATCCTGCCGTGACGAACACGCTGGCCCTGACGTACGGGACCAGCGGCGACGATTACTCCGGCTTCGACCGCTTCGGCCGGGTCGTGGATCAGAAGTGGCAGATGCAGACAGGCGGGGCCGTGAAGGACGAGTTCGCGTACGCCTACGACCGCACCAGCAACCGCATCTCCCGCGACGTCATGCCGGACGCGGACCCCGTCCTGACCGGCCATGACGATTACTACCAGTACGACGATCTGGACCGACTGATGAAGCGCAACCGGGGGTCCCTGGTCAATGGCGCCATCACCGACGCCCTGGCCACATTCAACCAGGCGTGGGCAGAGGATGATAGCGGCTGGAAGACTCGTCTGGACCCGTTAGGCAACTGGACGGAGTATCGCTGGGACGACAACGGCGGCGGGGATTTCCCGGACGAGTAGGATCGCACGCACAACAAAGCCAACGAGATCACAACGGTAGACGACTGGTCCAACCCGGCCTACGACGACGCGGGCAACATGACCGCCGGCCCCAAGCCCGGCGACGAGGCTACGCCGGCCAGCACGCAGTGGTATACGTACGACGCGTGGAACCGGCTTGTCACGGTCTCCCAGGGCGCTGCGAGCCCGGGCACGTTGGTCGTGACGTACTCGTACGACGGCCTGAACCGCCGGATCCGCAAGCTGATCGAGGCCGGCGAGACGGACATCACGTACGACTTCTACTACAACACGGGGTGGCAGGTTCTGGAGGTCCGCAAGGACGAGGCCACCAACGCCAACCCGCTCAAGCAGTACGTCTGGGGCGCCCAGTACATCGACGCTCCGATCGTGCGGTTCTACGACGGCGACCAAGACGGCGACGTTGAGGACGAAGGCGACAACACGCTGTACTACACCTACGACGCCCAGTTCAACGTGACGTCGCTGGTCGACGCCTCGACCAATGACGTGGCCGAGCGTTACGCCTACGACCCGTATGGCAAGGTGACCGCGCTGAACGGGGCGGACGGGTCGGACGGCGACGACGACGGCGATGAGTGGACGGTCGACAGCGACGGCGGCGACTGGGACAACGAAATCCTCTACTGCGGCTACCGGTGGGATCGGGAGACGGAGCTGTACCACGTCCGCCACCGCTACTACCACCCGACGCTGGGAAGGTGGGCGACGAGGGATCCGATTGTGTATGGGGATGGGATGAATCTGTACCAGTATGTCGGCTCGAATCCCACGCGATACGTCGATCCCGCTGGAACGTGGAAGCGCGTCACTAAGAATGGCCATGTGTGGGAAGCGGAGAAGCGAGATACGCTCTGGGGCCTTGCCGCCAAGCAGGAGTATGGCGGCAATGGACAGAACTGGCGATGCCTCTGGCCAACCAAGGATACCAAGGACCACGGCTATCCGAAGACAATTCATCCATGCGATAAGTACGATGCCTCTAATCTGGCTGCACCTGTTTCCGGTGCGAGCGAACTCAAGCTCAGTGTTTCGGGGGATACTAGGGACTTCGGCGGGCCGGTCGTCAATGGTAATGAGGTCGTCTCCCGCATCCAGGCCACATCCGGAGAGGGGGGCACGCCCATATCGCTGTTCATCCTCGAAGGCCATTCGGGAAATGGGCGAATGGGCGGGAAGTACGTTAAGGAAGGGGGATCTTGGGTCTGGAAGGGCGCGAAACTACCGTTCACGGTAGGGCTGTACACCAAACTAGCCGATCCCGCCCCTACTTTCACACGGGCCCAAGAACGAAAAGGACCAAAGAGATGCTGGTTCACACGTGATGCACACGCATGGTTTGGTGGCTGCAACAGCAGCTCGATTGCTGAAGCATTTGCCAAGTCAGCTTTGAGGTCGGGCGCAACCGCGCATGGAACGAAAACATACTCAGGGATCAACCCCAAGACGGGGATTTATTGGGGGAAGATTAAGTGGGTGAACGGTCAGGCACAGTGGGAAGGCAAACCGCATCACAATAAGAATTGGAGGCATTCAGGTGCTTGGAACGCGTACGACGGAAGGCTTTGAGATGCTGCTGGTACAGGATCGTGCCGAACAAGGTTTGTTGGCAGTGGCCTTTTCCTTGTTCAGCTGTGTCGTCATTGCGCTTAGCGGATGCTCTCGACATCATGAACCGGTCGCAGGGAGCGGAACGGCAACCGGTGAGTCAGAGAGTTCCGCCCGCCATGCCGGGGTGCAGGCTTTGGAAGCACTGTTGAAGTCCACCGATACCATAGTTATCGAGTCGGGAAGCAGAATGGTGCTATCTTCTGATTTGCGTCAACAACTCGTACGTATTGTGGCGGGTTCTACGATCAGAGAGGGCGGGCTCAGCCCTGGAAAGCCCACTGGGTCTATTCCCCCACCACCGATGCCTCCTCCAGCCTTTGTCCTTTGGATAATCGATAAGACGGGTTCCCCAGCTCGGGTCAACCGTGAGGAGGCCATGGGGGTGATCGAAGCTCATGTTGAATCTGCTTCGCCCTTCGCCCAAGCGTATCAGCCGGGCAAGGAAGGGGCTTTCCTGCTTGAGAGTGATGCGTGGCGAACCCTCGCGCTGGCACTGGAAGACGAGGGAGCTTCGGGGAAGAACTGAACATCCTGGGGAACTCAGGTAGCGTGCCCAATTACGCTCCCTCCTTGTCTTTGCCTGAACGCTACGGTTTTCTCCTTGCGACTGGTGAGGCCGGCATCGACGACCCTCTAGACGGAATTGGCAGCATTGGGGTCAGCCCTTAAAATAT
>JAUWQU010000066.1 GCA_030610965.1 Phycisphaerae bacterium | reverse complement strand
CCTGGGCAAGGCCACCCACGGCGGCAAGGCCTCTATGGTCAACATCTTCGAGGATGGGCAGTACTCCCCCAGCGGAGCGGCGCCGCGCTGGTGGGGGCGGTACTCCTGGCCGTACTGGTGGGGCCACTTCAACAGCGTCGGCAAGATCGAATGGAAACTCAAGCTGGCCCCCGGCGCCGACAAGGCCGTGGAACTGGAATACACCTGGAACTACTACTGGCGATGAGGAGTTGATTCAGGCTTCAGCCAGCAGGTGTCTCCGACTACAATCGCTCCCGGAATGGCCCGCCGATGGTGTGGGTCTGGCGCCCGTATGGGAAGTCCCAGGGCGAATCGCTTTTGCCACTTAACACAGGCCCAGCGGGGCAACGATCTACGGTGAGCTATGTCAGCGATACGAATCCACCACGTCACGAATCACGCGATGATCCTGATGGCTGTCGGGCTGCTTGCCTCGATTGCCCGAGCCCAGCCGGCACCGGCGCCGGCCCTGGTGGAAAACTCCGAACTCTGGGGCCGGGCGGGCGAACGGTGGCAGGCCGCCGGCCGGCTGACGGATTTCTCCTACGCCGGCTATCACCGAGGCGAGAGGCCGTTGCCCAAGGTCAAGCCGCAGGTGAGCGTCAAGCAGTTCGGCGCGGCCGGGGACGGCAAGACCGACGACACCGCCGCCTTCCAGCGCGCGCTCAAGGAAGCGGCGGGCAAGGTTATCGGCATTCCGCCGGGCAGGTACGTCATCACCGACATCCTGGAGATCACCCGCACCGGAACGGTCCTCGTCGGAGCCGGGCCGGGCAAGACTGTGCTGCTGTGCCCCAAGCCGCTGGAGAAGATCCGCCCCAACATGGGCCAGACCACCGGCGGCCGGCCTACCTCCAACTACTCATGGTCCGGCGGGATCATTCGGGCGACGGGGCGGTTCGACGCCAAGACGCGGGCCAGGGCGACCAAGCCAGCCCTGCGCGGCGGCTGCGAGTTGGCCGTCGATCGGATCGGCCAATTCCGCCCCGGCGACGACGTGCGGCTGGCGATGCGGGATTCCGAGAACCGCTCGCTCACCCGTCACCTGTACGCCGGCGACCCCGGCGATTTCAGCATGCTCAAGAACGTGCGGACCGAATGGTTCGCTCGCGTGGCGAGGGTCGATACGAACCGGCGCATCGTGCGATTCGATCGCGCGCTGCGGACGGACGTCCGGCTGGAATGGCAGCCCGTGCTTCACCCGGCCGGCAGCAGCGTCGAGGAGGTGGGCATCGCGGACCTTTCATTCGAGTTTCCGGTGCGGCCGTACAAGGGCCACTTCACCGAACTGGGCTTCAACGCCATCGCCTTCAGCAACGTTCGCAACGGGTGGGTGCGCAACATCGAGATTCGCAACTCCGACAGCGGCCTGTTTGTTCGCGGGGCGAACATCACGATTTCCGGCGTGACGTGGCTTGCTGACGAAGCTCGCGCCAAGAGCAACAAATACGCCGGCCATCACGGCATTACACTGGGCGGGACGGACCTGCTGCTGACGGATTTCGATGTCCGCATGCGCTTCATCCACGACATCACCATGAGTCGCGGCTCGGCGGGCAACGTCGTCCGCCGCGGCCGGGGCGACGACCTGTCCTTCGATCACCACAAGTACGCCAACCACGCCAACTGCTTCACCGACATCGACGCGGGCGTCGGATCGAACATCTTCCGATCCGGCGGCGGCGCCGCCCTCGGCCGGCACTGCGGCGCATGGGAGACGTGGTGGAACATCCGCACCGACCGGCCCGTGAAGTTTCCCGGCGGCTGGGCCACCGACCGGATCAACCTCGTCGGCGTCAAGTCCGACGACAAGCCGATCACCGACCCCGCCGGCCGATGGCTCGAACCGATCGCCCCCGACCGACTGGCCCCGCGGGATATCTACGAAGCACAACTGAAGCGCCGGTTGAAGAGGTAGAGAAAGCCTGTCCCCGCTGAAGCGAACAGGCCTCGGGCTACCGTTTCGGCGCTGGGCCCTGGTCTTTCAGGAACGTCGGCAGAGACTTCCACAGGCCTTTGGCCGAGTAGAGGCTTTCTACTTCGCCTCGGCAGTTGTACCAGCAGGAGGTGCAGGTGTTGTCTTTCGAGGCGGCGCGGAGGCGCTGGTGGATCACGGCGGCAGAGTCGGTGTAGAGGTTGGCGATGGGGCGGTTCTTGCGCTCAACGCAGATGGCGACCCCGCCGGCGGAGTCGATGTTGAAGAACGCCCGCCCAGCCTTGCAGCCGGGCACGCCGCCGTCGAGGAACTGGTCGAACCGCTTGAGGTAGTAGGGGTTCGACAGGAAGTTTGGGTATCGCTTGCGAAGCTCGACAAGACGTTCGCCCACGGGTCCGTGGTGGATGAAGGTCTTCGAGCCGGTCTTGAGTTGCCCGTACGGCTGGACCATGAAGTACGCGTCGCGCTTGGCGGCCATGGCGATCAGCGGCTCGACTTGGTCGAGGTTGTCATCGAGCAGCACGCACATGACGTTCACGCGCTGCCATTTGTGGACGCGGGCGGCAGAGAGGAGTTCCACTGCCCGCCAGGCGTTCTGCCAGGCGTCGTCCATGCCTCGCGCGGCGTTGTGGCGGCCTGGGTTCGCGTAGTCGATGCTGACCGACACGCCCCACACGCCGGCGGCCATGAGGTCGCGGGCGGACTCGGCCGTGACGAGCCAGCCGTTGGTGGTCAGGAAGGGGAAGTGGTATTTGCCGATGGCCCGGACGATATCGGGCAGGTCCGTCCGGAGCATCGGCTCTCCGCCGGCGAGGCTGACCAGCAGCGTGCCAAATGATGCCAGCTTCCGGGCGCCGTCGGCGAACCGGCTCACGGGCGGCTCGGGCTCCAGGCCGAGCGGGTCGTGCCAGTAGTGGCAGAACCGGCAGCGGAAGTTGCATCGGTAGGTCACCTGCCAGGCGCACCAGAGCGGGTGCCTGGTGATCCAGGTTCGAAACAGCCGGGTCTTCTTTGTCGTTGGGCTGAACATTTTGGTAGCCGGCTTGCCACGGCGTAGCCGAAGGCGAAGCCGGGTAGTTTTCGCGGACGGGCTTTTCGCCGGGCCTTTGCTTACCGGCTTGGGCGTCGGGGGTCAAGGGCCTTGCGGCCTTGATGACAATCTTGTACTGTTTATGCCAATCCAGGTGCCGTCTGGCGCCTGGGTCGTGATTTTGGGCTGTGGCTCGGTGTTCCGCCTGCCGGCCAAGGGCTTGTTTTGGCGCCGCCGCCCCTTGACAGACCGGCTGCAAGTGCGATACTAATGCCCTTTTATGCGCAGTCGAGCGGAGCGGGTCGCTCGCGTCGGCTGTCGCCAGTGATGGTCGCCTGAAATGAGCGAAACCGAGCCTCCGCGAAACCTGCTGCGATACGCGACGGTCGGCCTGGAGTTCTTTCTGACGTTCATGCTGTTTCTCGGGGGCGGGTGGCTTTTGGATTGGTGGCTCGGCACGTACCCGGGCTTCTCCATCCTCGGCGCCATCGTCGGCTTTGCCGCCGGCTTCGCTCGTATCACGCGGCAGGGCTGGGGCATACTGAAGTCCGCCCAGAAGGAGCACGAGCAGCAGGAACTGGAGCGTAAGAAGGCGCGATCCCGCCGCAGAGGGCGCAGCTAGAGATTCGGAGCGATAATGCCGCGGACGCAGCCAATGCACATCAGGTTTTCCGCCCTGCTCTGGGGCTTGGCCTGGCTTGGCGCGGCTCTGGGCCTGGCCGGGGCGTACCCGACCTGGCGCCTGCGAGGCTGCGACGGCCTGGTGGCACAGGGCTGTGCCGGAGCGGTGGCGATGACGGCTGTGCTTGTCGGCGGACTGCTGATCAGGGTCATGGCCCAGGCCGGTCCGGCGACGGTGGCGCTGGGTTTCATGGCCACGATGCCGGTTCGAGTGGCGGCCTGCTGCGTCGCCGGCGTTGTGCTGGTGACAAGATACACGATTTGCGCCGAGACTTTCTTCGTCTGGCTCGGCGTGTTTTACCTGGCGATGATGCTGCAGGAAAGCGCGTGGGTCTCGGCCGCGTTTCAACGAGATGCCGACCGCGTCTCGCTGGGCGAGATAAGCCGGCCTTGCCGGCGGATATGGGACCGGCATCGGATACGTTGAACAGCAAGGTAGTAGGTAATAGGTAGTAGGTAATAGTGAAAGATCTGTCGAGCGCTGGGCTCTTGAGTTACCAGGCTGAGCCAAAGGCTCACGGTTGGCTGCGACAAGGAACATGAGTTGATTCTGGCGATTGCTAATCCGCTGCATCACGTGCTCGACGTGCCCTGGCCGGGATTCACGTTCCGGATTTTCGGCCTGCCGTTTACGTTAATGAGCGGGGGGATCATCTCCATTCTCATAGCCGGCATCGGCTTGGTCGCCTTCTTCGTGCCGATCGCCCGCAACCCCAGCTACATTCCCAAGGGCGCCCAGAACTTGATCGAGGGTCTGGTGGTATTCGTTCGCGACACGATTGCCCGCCCGGCCCTTCACGAGAAGGCGGAGAATTACCTTTCGTTCTTGTGTACGATTTTCGTTTTCGTATTTGCGCTGAACCTCACGGGCCTGCTGCCGCTTGAGGCGATCTCGTTGCTGGCGGGCATCAACGACACGCACCGTATCGGGGGCACGCCGACGGCTACCCCGACGGTCGGCGCGGCCCTGGCGCTGCTGGCGGTTCTGGCGATTCTAGGCAACGGCCTGCGCTGCGCGGCCGAGCGGTTCCGCGACACCCATCCCGAGATGCCGGCAGCGGCCTGCTGGCTGATCTCGCCGGTCACGTGGTTTCTGAGCCTCTCGCCCAACGTGCCGGGCCCGATCGGCAAGGTCGTGCTGCTGCCGATGGCCGTGCTGGAACTGGTAAGCGCGCTGGCCAAGTGCATGGCGCTGATGGTTCGTTTGTGCGCGAACATGCTGGCCGGGCACATGCTGCTGAGCGTTCTGGCACTGCTGGCGATGATGAGCCTCGAGCCCATGTTCCGCCCGGCCCCCGACGCGTCTTTCTATGGCATCCCGGTCATCCCGCTATGCTGGCTTGGGAGCGTGGTTCTGACGCTCATGGAACTGCTCGTGGCGGGCATTCAGGCGTTTATATTCACGATCATGGTGGCCCTGTTCCTGGGCATGTATGCCGAGACTGACCACTAAGCCGCGTGCGCCGCATGCGGCTTGGAGAGTAGACAGTAGAAAGCAGAGAGTAGGAAAGAAGGTCATAGGTCATAGGGTGCAGCGGCTTGCCGTGAGTCTGTCACAAGGACAGCAGACGTCAACCAGTATGGCAAAGGCTCTGCCACCCTAAGAGCTATGACCTATGACCTATGACCTAAGACCTAAGGCTATTGGGAGAGCATTGATGATGAAAGTATGGAGCGTGATTGCAGTGGTCCTGATCCTTGGCGCGATGGGCTCGGCCGCCCTGGCGGCGGAGGCCCAGCCCCAGCCGGCGGATGCTAAAGAGGCCGTGAAGGTCGAAGAGCCCGTGAATGTCGAGGCGGAGGTCGCGGCGTCGTGGGCCAAGGCCCTGTCGACGATAGGCGCCTGCATCGGCGCCGCCATTGCCGCCGCCGGCGGCGGCCTTGGCGTCGGCAAGATCGGCTCGTCGTGCATCGAGTCGATCGCGCGTCAGCCCGAGGCGGCCCGCGACATGTTCGCCCCGATGGTGGTGGCGGCGGGCATGGTCGAGGTCGGCATGCTGTTCGCAATTGTCGTCTGTCTGATGGGCATCCTTGGCTAAGGCCCGCCGGCCGACACAGAACGGAAAGCGAATTCCATGACGTATGCGCTAGGCACCAACATTGGCAGAGTGTCGGCTGTTCTGGCCGGCGCGGCGGCATGGCTGCTGGCCGCGGCGCCCGCGCTGGCCGAGGATGGCCCCGCCGAGAAGAGCTTGCCGTATTATGGCGATCTGGGTCAGGCGTTCATGATCCTGGCTGTCTTTGCGGGTTTGATGTTCATTCTCGGCAAGTATGCCTGGAAGCCGATCATCGGCCAGCTTCAGCGGCGCGAGAAGGAGATCGGCGAGAAACTCCAGGATACCGAACGCCGAAACCGCGAGGCCAAGGAACTCGAGGCGCACTACCACGCCCGCCTGGACCGCGCCGACGCCGAGGCAAAGCAGTTGCTCTCCAAGAGCCTCGAAGAGGCCGCCAAGGCGCGGGAAGACCTTCTCGCCGCCGCCCGCGACGAGGGCAGCCACACCATCGAGACCGCCAAGACCGAGATCGAGATATTCAAAAAGGCCGCTATCGAGGAACTCCAGCAGGCGACCGCCAACATAGCCGTCAGTATCGCCGGCGAAATCCTCCGGGACCAGTTGAGCCCCGCCAAGCAGGAAGAACTGGTCGAGCAGTCGCTCAGGAGAATCCGCGCCCGCGCCGCAAAGGAGGGCGGATGACCCAGCCGACCCGCCAACCTGAGACGGTGATGGATCCGACAAGCGTCTCGATAGCGGCCGTCTACGCCGATGCGCTGCTGGGCCAACTGCCCAGCAACCCCGAGGCCGAGGAAGTCACCGAGGAACTCGACGCGATCGTGGATCTGCTCGATGGTATCGAGGGTTTCGAGGCCCTCCTGACCGCTGCGCTTATCAGCAACAACGACCGCTACGAAATGGTCCGACGCATATTCCACGACCGCGTCAGCGAGGTCGTCGAGGCCGTGCTGATAGTCATGGCCGACGCGGGCCGGCTGGGCCTGCTGCGGACGCTGAGGCGGGTATTCCGCTCGAAGCTGAACGCCAGGCAGGGCAAGCTGGAGGTGACGGTAATCTCGGCTGTCAAGCTGACCGACCCGCAGCGCGAGCACGTTCGCGCGGCGCTGGCGGAGTCTCTCAAGGCCGAGCCGGTTCTCACCTGCCGCGTGGACCCTGACCTGTTGGGAGGTGTGGTCGTCCACATAGGCGACAACGTGTACGACGCGTCGATTCGCGCCGAACTCAAGAGCGTTCAGAGCCGGCTTCGCCGCGACATACACCTGGATATTCCCCACCTCGCCGGCCAGGCGGACGGGGCGACATAGCGTTGAGGATTTGACAGACAGATGAAGTTCAAGACCGATGAGATAGCAAGTGTCGTACGCGAGGAGATAGGCCGCTATCGAGATCAGCTCCGCCAGAAGGGCACGGTCCGGCTGAAGTCCGGCGAGCTTGCGGACGTTATCCGACAGGAGGTCGGGCGCTACCGCAGCGAGATCGACGTCTCGCACGTCGGGCGGGTGCTTGAGGTCGGCGACGGTATCGCCCAGATCTACGGCCTGTCCAGCGCGATGGCGGGCGAGATGCTCCAGTTCGAGAACGGGCAGATTGGCCAGGTGTTCAACCTGGAAGACAGCTCCATTGGCGCGGTCATCTACGGCCCGTGCGAAGACATCGAGGCCGGCCAGACCGTGCGCGGGACGGGGCAACTGCTCTCGGTGCCGGTAGGCCAGGGGCTCATCGGGCGCGTGGTCGATCCGCTGGGCCGGCCCCTGGACGGGCTTGGCGACATCACGACCACGCAGAGCCGCTCGTTGGAGATGGCGGCCCCGGGCATCGCCGATCGCCAGCCGGTCAACGAGCCCCTGCAGACGGGCATCAAGGCCGTCGACGCCCTGACGCCCATCGGGCGCGGGCAGCGCGAGCTGATAATCGGCGACCGCAAGACCGGCAAGACCGCCATCGCAGTCGATACCATCATCAACCAGCGCGACAGCGACGTGCTGTGCGTCTACGTCGCTATCGGCCAGAAGGACTCGACCGTCGCCGGCCTCGTCGAGACGCTCCGGCGAAACGGCGCGATGAAGCACACGATCGTCGTCTCGGCCTCCAGCGCCGCCGCCGCGCCGCTTCAGTACATTGCCCCCTACGCCGGCTGCACGATCGCGGAGTACTTTATGTACGACCTGGGCAAGCCCACGCTGGTGGTCTATGACGACCTGACCAAGCAGGCGGCCGCGTACCGCGAGATATCGCTGCTGCTTCGCCGGCCTCCGGGCCGCGAGGCGTACCCAGGCGACGTGTTCTACCTGCACAGCCGGCTGCTGGAGCGTGCGGCCAAGCTGGCCGAGAAGTACGCGATTATGCCGTCTGACACGCCCGAGAACGTCTCAGCCGTCGGGCCGGAGCGGAAGGTTTACGTCGGCCCCATAGGCAGGAAAGAGGCCCAGAGCGACCTCAAAGCCATGCCCGACGCCTCGGATCACAAGGTCCACAAGCTGGCGGCAACCGGCGGGTCGATGACGGCGCTGCCGATCTGCGAGACCCAGGAAGGCGAGGTCTCGGCGTACATCCCGACGAACCTGATCTCGATCACCGACGGGCAGATTTACCTCGAGCCGGGCCTGTTCTTCGCCGGCGTCCGCCCGGCGATCAACGCGGGCATCTCCGTCAGCCGCGTCGGGTACAAGGCGGCCGTCAAGGCGATGAAGCAGGTGGCGGCGAGCCTTCGGCTGGACCTCGCGGCCTACCGCGAGTTGGCCGCCTACACGCAGTTGAGCGTGTCGGTCGACGCCGCGACTCGCCGCCAGCTCGACCGCGGCGAGCGGCTTGTCAAGCTGCTGGTCCAGCCTGAGTACCAGCCGATGACGGTCGTCGACCAGGTGGTGGCGATCTACACGGCCACTCGCGGATTCGTGGATGAAACCAAGGCCGAGGACGTTCCTCGGTTCGAGGCCGAACTGCTCAAGAGTTTCCGGGAGGATCACAAGGCGTTTCGCGCCGAGCTTGAGGCCGACCCGGCCCTGAACGACGAGCGTGAGGCCCGGCTCCGCAAGATCATCAATGCCTGCAAGGAGCGGATGGCGTCGCGCAGTCGCCTTGCAGAGGTTCCCATTCCCCCGGCCGACGTGGAGTAACGCTCTCGAGTTGCGATGGCGAAGACCCGAAACATCCTCAAGCGCATCCGTGCAGTGGGCAACATCCGCACGGTGACTCGCGCGATGCAGATGGTGGCGACGGCCCGGTTCAAGGTCGTTCACGACCGCGCGATGGCGTTCTCGCCGTTCAGCGCGCATCTCCAGCAGATGGTGGCGGATTTGGTGCTTCGCGCCGCGGCCGGCGAGAAGATCTCCCACCCGTTGCTGGTGCCGCAGACGGGCGTACGTCGCGACGTGCTGCTGGTCATCACCAGCAACCGGGGCCTGTGCGGCTCGTACAATTCCTCGGTGCTCAAGCTTGCGATGAGCCGCCTGGCCCAGCTTCGCGGGGCCAACTACGACGTGCTTCTCCACGCGGTTGGCGGGCGCGGGGCGAGGTACCTGCGGTTTTGCAAGATTGACGTAGACCGCGAGTACCTGGACTTCGGCGACCTTCCGGAATACTCGCAGATCGCCGCGCTCGGCGACGAGATGATGTCGCAGTTCCTGGGTGGCCGGATCAGCGGCCTGGAGGTCGCGTACGTGCAGTTCATCTCCGGCGGCCAGCAGAAGCCGGTCATCGCCAAGCTGCTGCCTTTGGAAGACCTGCCCGGGGCCAGCCAGACCGAGGAGGATCCGTCGCTGCTGGCGCCGTGCGATTTCCTGCCATCGGCCGAGATCATCCTGCGCCGCCTGCTGCAGAACACTGTCCGTCTGAAGCTATACCAGTGCTTCATGGACGCCGCCGCGGCCGAGCAGCTCATGCGGCGCGTGGCCATGCGGGCCGCCACAGACAATGCCGACGACATGACGCACGATCTGCGAAGAATCGCCAACCGCCTCCGGCAGATGCAGATCACAACGGAGCTGGCCGAGATAATCGGCGGCCGCGCCGGACTGGAAGCAAAGGAATGACAAACGCAAAACGCAAAATGCCGAATGCCGAATGCCAAACGCGGGTGCGGGTACCGTGGTTCGGGAATGCGCGTGCCGTGGTTTGTGGAGCGCAGCGCAGCAACCACGTCGTTGATCGAGGGCGTGGCTGGCGAATCCCTATTACCTACTCCCTACCGGTCTTGGGAATTGCGTCGTGGGTATTCCGCACCCAGGGATTGCTATCCCTGGGCTTCGGGTCCCAGGATCAGACTCAAACTTCTCTCTCTCTT
>JAUWQU010000468.1 GCA_030610965.1 Phycisphaerae bacterium | reverse complement strand
GCCGAGGGCTAGTCAAGAGAAAAACCAGTATAAGTGCATTTATTTTAGGACGTTACGAGAACTATTCCTACCTCATGAAGTTCTGAGGGAGGCGTCAATCTGTGTAATCCCCTTCGATGGCTGTTTTTGTTCTCTGCCTTCTGCGCGCAATAATCTTCTTTGCGTGCGAAGAAACTGACGGTTAGCAGTGCAGATAGCCAGAGGCTTCATGCGCGTTGGTTGGCCCTGCCGGAGGTCTTGAGGGTTGCGTTCATCATTGCTACAAACATCCGTATCCCCTGCATCCCCTGCATCCCTGCTAGAAGTATTATCGGGCAGCCCCGGCTCCCGGCTACCGGCTACCACCTGGGATGGGGCCTTCGAAAGTTTTATTCGCTTGGCGGGCCGTCTCGGCCAGGATGTCCATAAGGCTGCGGACGAGGATGGCTGCGGGCCAGGATCGCCGGCCTCGCTCGGCGTTGTGCTGCCACCAGCCAAGCAGATTGGCCATCAGCACCAGTGTCGGGCGGGTGCCCTCGAACTGGGCCGCCCAGGCCGATACCACCTGGTGCATCGAGAATGGCCGGTGGACGCGAGTCTCGGTGTTGGTGGCGCAGCATTTCGGATCTGACAGGGCCAGGAACTCCCGGCAAGGGATGGGCCGGCTGCGGTACAGGCCGCAGGCGTCGCTCTTTAGCAGAGGGCACGGGAAGCGGTTCTCGCTCCACCACTTGCCGGCCAGCTCGCGTTGGGCGACCGTGCTGGCGGGGTCGTTGGGGTCCAGCGACTCCATTTGCCCTGCCAGGTCGGACTCGACGAGTTTCCGCTCGGCCTTGAGGAAAAGCGGCTCTAGCCGTCGCCTCTGGGCCGGCGGGAGGGCCTGGAGGTCCTCGATAAGCCGCAGCGCCTCGGGCACCGTCATCGGCACAAGGAAACTCGAGCAGCATGCCCCGCAGCCCTTGGTGCATGTGATCTTCCCGCCGGCGTCGGCCACGGCGCTGATTATCCGCCGAACGAACTCGTCGCAGATTGCCCGCGCCAGCGGCACGACGTCAGGCAACCTGGCCAGGCCCGTGGGCACGGCTGCGCGAAAGGCGACGGGCTGGCCTATGTACGGAAACTCGCTCTCGATCAGTACGCACCCGTCCGGCAGCTTCTGGTCGCCGGCCAGGAGGCGAATCCTGCTGGGCTGTGTACTCACGATGCGTTCTCCGGTTGGTATGCATTGTAACCGAGTCGCCGCGTTTGATGAACCCGGGGATTGAAGATTCCTCTTACCGAGTGATCGACTGTGGTTTGGGGTTCTTTGCTGCCGGAATTAGCCGTAGAATGGTCGACCGTTAGAATCGGCAGAGGCCCAGGGGCACCGTGCCCTCCAGCCCAAGCCCTTCTTCTTTTGCTTCTGAACGGCGAAAGGATCTAAGTGATGTCTAAACGCATGGTGATCGTTGGCGGCGTGGCGGCGGGTGCTTCGGCCGCGGCCAAGGCCCGGCGCGTGTGCGAGGATATCGAGATTGTGCTAGTCGAGGCCGGGGAGTACATGAGCTTCGCCAACTGCGGGCTGCCGTATTACATCGGCGGCGAGATCGCCAAACGCGACGACCTGTTCGTCGTCACGCCGCAGATGTTTCGTTCGCGGTTTGGCATCGACGTACGCCTCGAGACCGTCGCCACGGCCGTCGACCCGAGCCGAAGGGCCGTAACGCTCATTCACGCGGGCGACTCGCAGGAACTCGGGTACGACCGGCTGGTACTGGCGACCGGCACGAAGCCGATCATCCCGCCGATTCCCGGTCTGGACAAGGCCGGGCTGTTTAACGTACGCACGGTCATGGACGTCGATGCGATCGTCGCCCGGCTGGCGGAGATTCACCCGGTCGGGGACCGCGCCACGGTTGCCCCCGAGGCGGGCGCGGCCTCGCCGGCGCGGGCGCTGGTCATCGGCGGCGGGTACATCGGCCTGGAGACGGCCGAGCAATTGCGAAGGCGCGGCCTGGGCGTGACCCTCGTCGAGATGCTGCCGCAGTTGATGGCCTCGCTCGATCCGGAAATGGCCGTGCCCGTGCAGTCGGCGATGGCCAAGGCCGGCTGCGAGGTCGTGCTTGGCGATGCCGTGGTGGAAATCGTTCAGCTCGACGGGCGGCACGAGGCCGTGACGAAGTCAGGCCGGCGCGTGCCGTTCGATCTCGGCATCGTGGCCGTGGGAGTTCGGCCTAACGTCGACCTCGCAAAGGCCGCGGGCCTTACGCTGGGCGCCACGGGCGCCATTGCGGTGGACCGGTCGCAGCTCACGAGCGATGCCTCGATTTACGCGGCCGGGGACAATAGCGAGACCTTCCACGGCGTTCTCGGCAGGCCGGTGAACATCCCGCTTGCCGGGCCTGCCAACAAGGCCGGCCGAATCGCGGGCGCCAACGCCGCGATGGACCTTTCCGGCGCGGCGGCGGACCATCCAGAGCGCCTTGGGATGCCGGACGTGCTCGGCACGGCGATCGTCGGCGCCGCCGGCGCCGTTGCAGCCGTGACGGGCATCACCGAGGCGCAGGCCCGTCGCGAAGGCATCGAGTGCGCCGTGACGTACCTGCCAGGCCAGAGCCACGCCGCGTATTACCCGGGCGCCTCGCCGGTGCTGCTTAAGCTGGTTTACGCCCCGGCGACGGGCAAGCTGCTGGGCGCCCAAGGCGTCGGCGGCGACGGCGTGGGCAAGCGGATCGACGTGATCGCCACGGCAATCAAGGCCGGCCTGACCGTCGAGGACCTCGAGGACCTCGACCTGTGCTACTCGCCGCAGTTCGGCTCGGCCAAGGACGCGGCGATCATGGCCGGCTTCGCCGCCGCCAACACTCGCCGCGAAGTAATGCCTGCAATGACGCCCGGCGAGATGTTCGACCGCATCGAAGCCGCCGAGCCGCTGACCGTCCTGGACGTCCGCACCCGGCCGGAATGGGACGCCGGGCACGTCGAGGGCGCCATGCACGTCGATCTGAACGAGCTCCGCCGGCGCATCGACGAAGTCCCCGCCGACAAGCCCCTGGCCGTCATGTGCGGCACCGGCTACCGAAGCTACGTCGCACAACGAATCCTCATCAACGCAGGCCGAAAGGAAGTCTACAACGTCCTCGGCGGGCGAATGGTCACCGAACTCGTCCAGGCCGCCAGGGCGGCGGCGAAGAATAAGTAGACTCGCGCTGCAGACGCTGGTCGCGCTTGAACAAGTCGGCCGGAATCGTCATGATGGGCTGTCGAACCCCGCCGCGGCGTCTGCGCCACCGCGGGTGCGAGGTATCTCGGCCTTGGACGGGAAGATGCGATGTTAGGCTTTACCATCGGCTGGCAGGAAGTCCTGCTGGTAATACTGTTCGTGCTGGGTGTCATCGCGATTCCCCTGCCCGGGCGTTTCATGCGCCGCCCTAAGCGAAAGCCCGTGGTCTGGACCGAGCAGTTCGTCGCGGCGCCTATCGAGTCGATTCACGACGTGGCCGAGGCATTCTTCTGCTCGTACGACGCCGGCGAATACGCCCTGGTGGACAAGCAGCGATTCCGCCTGACGTTCCATCGCGGCCCCCAGGCGAGCGAGCAGGACGAGCAGATCGTCCTGAGCCTGCGCGGCGAGGAGGCCATCTACGAGACGCCCGTTACGCTCCGCGTGTTGCTCCAGCCGCGGGCCGGCAGCCTGCTGGTGACGCTCAAGCACGAAGCCCGGTCGCGCGGCGAGATGTCCGCCAAGCGGCGGAAACGCTTGACAAGCCTCTTCGACGACGAACTGGAAGACTTTCAGGATTACCTCATAGAGAACTTCGGCGAGCCGCGGGCCAAGGTGCTCGAGGGGCCCCGGCCCAAGAAACGCATCGACGTCCGCCGGCCGGAGTGACCGGGCGGCTTGGCCCGGCGGCGCGGCGCCCCCCTCTGTCACGGGCAAACTGGAAAGGCGAGACAATGGCGCCGGCTCGGGCGAGAAGGGGCGGGCTTCCTGGCCCCCGGACGTGTTGATAGAGTGTGGTGATTATTACGCAAGCCCGGCGGCAAGGCGCCGCGGGCCTGGTCAGAGGAGACGGATGGATGAGTTATCGCAAGAAGGCGTCGTGTCTGGCGCTTGCGTTTGTTGCGTTGTGCGGCAGCTACTCGATGGCGGCTGAGGGGCTTGTCCCGAGCCGCGCCGAGGGGCTCGTGAAGGACTCGCCCGCGCTGAAGAACCCCCTGATGGACTTCGACGAACTGGTCTTCATCCGCCGCTACACGTACAGCTCCAATCACTACTACACCGAGTACGTCAACGCCCGGTGGACGCCCGGCGGCGGGCTTTGCGTGCTGGACCTCAAGACCGGCAAGGTCCGCGACCTTGCCCCGCAG
>JAUWQU010000014.1 GCA_030610965.1 Phycisphaerae bacterium | reverse complement strand
TCCGACGACCTTGCCGGCCGGGTGTACATCACCGGCATCGGCATTACGGCGCTGCTCGGCGACGCCGACGGCGACCTCGACGTTGACGCGGCCGACTACATCACCCTGAAGACCAACATGGGCCAACCCACGGGCGCCACGCTGGCCGACGGCGACTTCGACGGCGACGGCGACGTCGACTGGGCCGACCTGCAGATTCTGCAGGGCAACTACGGCGCGACCATCGCGGGCGCTTCCGGCACGATCCCAGGCCCGGCGACGCTCGGCCTGCTGGCCATCGGCGCGTTGGCGATCCTGCGCAGGCGGAGGTAAGAAGCAAGGCAATCCGCAGATTGCGCGGATTGGCGCAGATGGAAAGCAGCATGAATCTGCGAGAATCCGCGTAATCTGCGGATAGAAGCAACGGGCCCCCGAGGCCCAGCCGCGGACAAGCGAACAAGGGCGAGATGCCCGTACAGGACGTACGTGTCCAAGACCTGCTCCGAGAGATGCCTCCTCTCACGACGACACGACGGCTGTCCTGTGCGGCTCTCGCCCCCTTCTTGCGCGGCCTTCGACGCGCCCGCGACGCCCCCCGGCCACGTGCAATAGTGGCCCAAAAACAGACGCAGTTTTGCGCTTGACAAAACCGCGAGTTGCGGTTAGAATGTAGAGCATGTGCGGAGTCTGTCAATGCAGGCATTTCCGTGCAGGCATTTCCGTGCAGGCATTTCCGTGCAGGCATTTCCGTGCACGTACGTTCGGTACAGGTAGACCTGGAGAACAAGGAGAGCAGCGATGAGAGGCAACATATTACGAATTACCAACGTAAGGAGACACAAAATGTTGAAGCACACTGTTATTTTTGCAGTAGTTGCGGGATTGGTTCTCGCAATGGCCCCTGCGGTCCATGCGGGTCTCGTGGGCCAACTCGGCCTGGATGAGGCGTGGTTTTTGGCGAACCCCATCAACCCTGGCACGGCAGCACCATGGCAGGCCGGTGACACTTACCAGTTGGCATTTTCTACGAATGCGCTGACCATAGCCTCAATCAACCCCCCCGTAGCCCCCTGGGATGATATAGCGACTTTCGATGCTATTGTGCAGGCGGAGGGCGATACCGCTGGAGGAGGAGCGTGCGCAGGCGTAACGTGGAACGTCATAGGGTCCACTGTCGCCGTTAACGCCAAGGACCACGCTGTGGTATCCGGCCCCGTCTATGACATGCTGGGCCGCCCCATCGTCACGGGTTATGCTGATATGTGGGATGGATCTATAGAGAATCCGATAACCTATATGGATGGTACGCCAGTCACAAACGCCAGCTACGGGTCGATGATCTGGACTGGCTCGAAGAGCGACGGCACCGCGTACGCAGGTCGCGAATTAGGTACTACTACTCGGTTTGCTCAGGGGGGGCGGTCATATCAGACCGACGGTAAATGGATATCAGATTCGAGACAGGACTTCTATAGGACGATGTCTTTATACGGCCTTTCCGAACCCTTGGTCGTCATGGAGGCGGCCTACTGGGACCTTAACGGCACCGACCCCAACTCGGGCAGCTCGACGCCGACCGGCACTTGGAACGCTGGCACCGGGAACTGGAACGCCGCGGCAGACGGCACCGGCGCCGCAGGCGTCTGGACGCCCGGGGCTGTCGCCAAGTTCGCCGCCGGCGACGATGCCAACGGCACATACGTCGTTACGGTGGACGGCACGCAGGATATCGGCGGTCTGGCGTTCGAGGAGGGCACGGTCACTATCGCCAACGGCACGGCTGGTGAGCTTCGTATGACCGGCTATGACAATTCGATGAACGTCGCCTCGGGCCTGACCGCCACGGTCGCCACGCCGATCAGCGATGACGGCAATAGCTGGACGCTGGCCAAGACCGGCAGCGGCACGCTCGTGCTGAGCGGCGCCAACATCTACACCGGCGCCACGTGCATCCAGGCCGGCACGCTTCAACTCGGCGCCAGCGACGTGATTCCCGACACCTCGGACGTGACGGTCAACGGCGCGCTGGACCTGGCCGACAACAGCGACACCATCGCCGCCCTCGCCCTGGGCAATGCAGGTACGGTGACCACCGGGGCCGGGACGCTGACGCTCGGCGGCGATGTCGCGTACAGCGGCAGCGGCGCGGGCGCGACGATCAGCGGCAACCTAGCTTTCGGAGCGGCCCCCCGGACCGTGACGGTCAACAACGCCAGCGCGGCCGACGACCTGACGATCTCGGCCGACATCACTGGCAGCGGCGGCATGGTCAAGGAAGGCGCCGGGGTCCTGGTGCTTTCGGGCAACAACGTAGCCGCAACCGGCGGCATGACGCTGAACGCCGGCTTAACGCGATTTGAATCGTCGGCTTCCATCAACGGCACGGACCGCGACGTGACGGTCAACGCCGACGGCGCGGTGGCCTTCGGCGCGTCGTTCGGCGCGGCCAACGTTCCGACGGCCTTATCGGACCGGATCGTCGCCAGCTCGGCCGGCACCATCGCGGCCGACAACTACGCCGCCGAGAACTTCGACTTCAGCGACGCCACCGGCGCCGGCCTGACGGCCGCCTCGCTGGGCGCCGTCGGCAACGAGACCTATACCGGCACGCTGACGCCCAACGGTACCACCTATCGCCTCGGTGGCGGCGGCGGGACGCTGACCATGGCCAACGCCAACGCCGTCACCGGCGCGGGCAATTCGCTGGTCGTCCGCGGTCCGGGCACGGTGATTCTGGCCAACTCCAACGATTACGACGGTACCACGACGATTGCCGCCGGCACCCTTCGGATGGGCAATGCCGACGCGCTGGGCACGTCGCAGGCCCTGGCCTTCAGCACCGGCAGCACGGGCACGTTGCAGCTCTACGGCAACAACCTGACCCTCACCAGCCTGAGCGACGACGGCGGCGCGCCGGTCATCGAGAACGGCACCGGCACGGCCGCCCTGACCGTCAACAATTCCTCCGACCTAAGCTTCGGCGGAACGATTCAGAACGGTTCGAGCGGAAGCCTGACGCTGACCAAGGAAGGCGCGGGCGCCTTGACGGTCTCCGGCACCGTCGACGTCAATCCCACGATCGACGGCGGCACGCTGAGGCTTGGCGCGTCGGACGTGATCGGGGATTCCCGCAACGTCATGGTCAATGCCAGCGGCACGCTGGATATGAACGGATATGGCGACACGATCAGCAAGCTGGAAGGTTCCGGCAATGTCACCAGCACAGCCACCGCCTCCACTCTGACGCTGGTTAACGGATCTACCTTCGACGGCGTGATCAGCGGAGACGGTTTGTCGGTGACGTTCACCCGTGGCGGAACCTTGACTAACCAGAATACGTATGGCGGCTCGACCCGGATCGGGTGGGGAGGCGTTTATAACCAAACCTTGAAACTGGGGGTGGACAACGCCCTTCCCAGCGGAACCCCGGTTAAGGCGGACGGGTCGGGTGCTTGCGCTTTGGACCTGAACGGTTACGATCAAACCATCGGCTTGTTGTCACTGGGAAGCAACAACGGCGGTCAAAGGGGGAAAGTCATCGACAGCGTCGGCGGCGGAACGTTGACGCTGACTGACGGCGTGTTCTGCGACGACCACAACAATGGAAACGGCGGGATCTACGTCGATATCCTGGACCTCAACGGCGCCACGCAGGTCTTCTCGGTACGCGACGGCACCCAGGCGGTTGACCTCGAGGTCACCTCGGTGATTCAGAACGGAGGCCTGGTGATGAACGGCCTCGAAACGAATGCCGTGATGGGCCTCTCCGGCGAACTCCTTTACACCGGCGACACGACCGTTGAAGCCGGCAGGCTGAGCTACAACAACGTGAATGACGGTCTGGATGACGCCTCGACCGTCGACATCTTCGCCGGCGCCAAGATGGACCTGAACTTCTTGGGCGAGGATACCATCGCCGCCCTGATTCTGGGCGAGGTCGACGTGGGCACCGGCACCTACAATGCCACTACCCACGGTTCGTACTTCATGGGAACCGGCTCGCTGCTCGTCGACGCCGGCCTGGCCGGCGACGCCGACGAGAACGGCGTGGTCAACGCGGCCGACTACATCATCCTCAAGACCAACATGGGCCAGGCCAGCGGCGCCGTTCTGGCCGACGGCGACTTCGACGGCGACGGCGACGTCGATTGGGCCGACCTGCAGATTCTGCAGGACAACTACGGCGCGACCAGCCCGGCCTCAGGCACGATCCCAGAACCCGCGACGCTCGGCCTGCTGGCGATCGGCGCGCTGGCGGTTATCCGCCGTCGCCGAGGCTAAGGCGGACAGGTCCGCCGCCGAAGGAGGTCCTGACCACGGCCGGGGTGCCATGCTTCCGGCTTTGCGGAAGCATGCGTTTGCCTGACCCGGCCCGGCCACAAAAAAACGAACAAGGGCGAGATGCCCGTACAGGGCGTACGTGTCCAAGACCTGCTCCGAGAGATGCCTCCTCTCACGACGACACGACAACAGCCCTGTGCGGCTCTCGCCCTTCGTGTTCCACGGTGATGGCCGGCGCGGCTGAGAATGACAAGGTGTTGCGGAATGCCAAGGTCAGGCCGGCCGAGCCCGTCATCTTGCCCGAGGCCGTGGCCCGCGGTTACATGCTCTGCAAGTTCCTGCGGACGGACCTCGCCGCGAGCCACAAGGACAAAAGGAAGGGCGAGCCCATCTGATCCATGAACTGAACGTCCCGCGCTGGGCCAATTGGACAGCCAACAGGGGCGACGAGGCTAACAGCAACGCGGCAAAGGCGACAACTGCCCTGCCGGTGCGGCTCAGATGCGACAGCGATATCAGAAATCCTTTCAGCAGGAATTCTTCATGCCGCTAGGTCCCGAACTTCCGGGCATCCGGCGCGTGGTAAACGTTCAGCGAGTGCAGCATGGGACACTCGAACGAATCGAGAATACGGATGCGAATCTTCGACGCCTTCGTGTCCGGGATACGGAACATGCGTTTGTAGCCGACGGTAGTACCTTTGGCAACCTGCTCCCACTTCCCGGCCTTGAAAGCTTCCACCGCCCAGGATTTGATGCGCTGTCCGAGCTTGATGAACTCGCTCGCCGAAACGACGTTAAAAGTCACCTCGCTCCCGAAATCGACCTCGATGTCCGCCGTGGTAACGGTGTCGTCGGTCGTCCAGTACGTAGCGGCGTCGCCGTCGAGCAGGTTTGCGGCGCCGAATGTCGTGGTCTGTGCTCCACCCCGCGTGTGCGTTGCGGTAGTTGGTTTGCCCTTGGCGAGATCAGTCTTCTGCATTGCGCGGATGTAGTCGCCAAACTGCCTCAGCCGCGCAGCGTCTTTGGCGTCAATCAACCCCGACTTGTCAGGCGCAAGGCCGAAGTTCAGCACGCCGCCGCGCCCCACGCTGGTGAAGTACTTGCGAACGAGCGATTCCAGCGAGTCGACTTTTCGCCGTGGTGTCCAGAACCACCTGCCGATCGCGGGTGTGTCGGCCTCGGCGGGGCTCCAGTAGCCGCCGTTGGGGAGATCCTTGCGGCTGATCGCACACCAGTCCGGATCGCGGGCGTCACCGCGCTCGTTGCCCGGCCAACGTGAAGACTGGGGGCCTTGGTAGTTAAACGCGATCGCCTCGGGGTGCTTCTCTTTAAGAAGGGCGAGGATTCGCGGGTAGTTGTAGTAGTCCTTGCTGATGGAACGTTTTTCCCTTGCACCACCGTAGTAGCCGGTGCCCCCGTTGGCGCCGTCGAACCATATCTCGAAAACCGGGCCGTAACTTGACAACACCTCCACCCACTGGTTGTAGTAATACTTGACGTAGGCGGGTTTGGCGTAGTCGGCGTGATTGCGATCCCAGGGCGACAAATAGATACCGAACTTCAACTCGCCCTTCCTGCACGATTCTGACAAATCCCCGACCAGGTCTCCCTTGCCGTCTTTCCAGGGCGACGACTTGACCGAATACTCCGTGTACTTTGACGGCCAGAGGCAGAACCCGTCGTGGTGCTTGGCAACGAGGATGACCCCCTTGATACCCGCCGCCTTGCAGACCTCAACCCACTGGTCGGTGTCGAGCTTGTCGGGATTGAAAACCTTGGCAGGCGTGTCGCCGTAGCCCCACTCCTGACCGATATAAGTGTTGGGGCCATAGTGGAAAAGAGAAATGATCTCCATCTCCTGCCACTTCAATTGACCGGGCGACGGGACGATCTTGCGAGGCGCCGGTGGATCCGCGGCCAATAGGCAACTGGTCATCATAGAAACGGCAAGCAGCAACATGAATGTGGCCGATAGAGGATGTAAGCTCATGCTGATTCTCCTGATGCAACTGATCCGGGATTTCTCAGATGGGCTCCCGCGTACGGCCGCAGTGAGCCCATCTGATGATGCTATCACGATCTCGGCTTATGCGCTTGCGGTTGAGGTATCTCGATAACCGCCTAACAAAGCTCGCGCAGGCCTCTTGTGGTATATGTCCCAGATATTGCCCGGACGCGCGGACATTCGGCCGCGCCGTGACACACCGGCTACCGGCTACCGGCTACCGGCTACCGACTGCCAACCTCACAGAGTCCAGCCTTCGCGGTAGGCGGGGTTGACCCACTGGTTGGCGTCGGGGCAGTTGGTGAACTGCATTTTGGCCGAGTCCCACTCGAGCTTCACGCCGGGCATCTTCAGGGCGATCACGCCGAGCATGGCGACCTCGGTCAGCGGGCCGCCGTAGTCGTGGAAGTCCGAGCCGGCCTTGGCGTTCTTGCGGATGGCCTCGAGCCAGTCGGCATAGTGCCCGCGGGCTCGCGGGATGGTCTTGTCGGGCACCTTGTAGGCCTTCATGGCGGTTTCGGGGATCAGCCTAACGCCGCCCGCTCCGTGCGAGCCGTAGCCGATGACGCCCTCGTCGCCGAAGACGTACGCGCCGGTCCGGATCGGCTTGCGATCCGCTTCGAGCTGCTTCGGGCGGGGCATCGGCTCGGTGCCGCTGCACCAGTGAAGCGTGATCGGGCCGCGCTTGGCGTTGCCGGCGAACTCGTACGTGATGCGGTCGCCCCTGGGATACGCGTCGCCCTGCGTCTTGAAATCGTAGCCCTTGGCCTCGGCCACGATCGTCTTGGGCATGCCCAGGTCCAGCGCCCAGAAGACCGGGTCGATGATGTGGCACGTCCAGTCGCCGATCGTCCCGTTGCCGTACGGAGTCCAGCCGCGCCACGCGCCAGGCAGGTAGCACGGGCTGTACGGCCGTGCCTTGGCCGGGCCCTGCCAGAGGTCCCAGTTCAGCGTGTCAGGGATGGGCGCAGGCTGCTTGATCCGCTCCAGGTTGCCCACGCCGGAGTTGACGGCCGAGCATGCGCAGGTGATCGTGTGAACCTTGCCGATGGCCCCGTCCCAGATCCACTCGCAGAAGTTGCGGATCGAGTCGGTCGAATGGCCCTGGTTGCCGAGCTGCGTGACGACCTTGTGCTTCTTGGCGGCCTTCATCAGCTCGCGGACCTCCCACACCGAGTGGGCCAGCGGCTTCTGGCAGAATACGTGCTTGCCTCGTTTGATGGCCGCCATCGCCGCCACGGCGTGCGTGTGGTCCGGCGTGGAGACCGTGACGGCGTCGATCTTGTCCGACATCTCGTCGAACATCTTGCGGAAGTCGCGGTAGACCTTGGCCTGCGGGTGGGCCTTGAAGGACCGCTGGCCGCGCTTGAGGTCCACGTCGCACAGGGCAACCATGTTGTTGCCGCGGGAAACGTTGCCGACGTCCCCGCCGCCCATGCCGCCCACGCCGATGCCGGCGATGTTGAGCTTGTCGCTCGGGGCGGTCTTGCCGCTGGCCGCCATGACGTGCCGAGGCACGATAGTAAACGCCGCCACTGCCGCGCCGGCCCCGGCCGCAGTGCCCAAGAATTGCCGCCGATCCATTGTGATCTTCTTGCTCATGTGTGTCTCCTTATTGCTCGAAACCTGGTTTGCGCATCCTCTGCCGCGACTACAACTGAAACACGACCCATCCGCGCGCGGGGCGAACGCCAATGCTGGAAAATCGCTAGCGCACCGCCATCCGTCCCGATGTACATCGGGATGGATTGGGTGCCATGCTTCCAGCTTTGGGGAAGCATGCTCTGCGGAGGCATGCTTCCCAAAAGCTGGAAGCATGGCACCGGTCACGTGACGGTTGCCGGAGCGATAGGCTGCCCCGCCGCCCGCAGCGCCGTCACGGCGCGGCCGGGAGCACCACGTCCTTTTTCCGCCCGGCCGGGGTGACCAACAGGTCCACTACCTTCCCGCCGCGAACCTTGCCTTCCAGGACCGTCCGTCGCGGGGCGTGCAGTCGGAAGTCCACGTCCCAATCCTTCGGCCAGGCCGGCAGAAGGAATATCTTGTCGCCGTCGGTCTGCATGAGCATGGCCTGGAAGGCCTTGAGCAGGATTCCGCCGTGGTCCTGGTCGGGCGTCCAGTCGTAGTTGGGGCCCCAGAACGCCGGGAAACGCTCGTTGCGGTCGTGCTTGCGGGCGCGCGCGACGAGGTTTTTGCGGGCCTCGTCGGCCAGGCCGAGATAGGCCATGAAGATGTCGTCCTGCCGCCACCCGGACGCACCGCGGTCCCAGCGCCGCCGCAAAGCCTCGATGCCCCAATCGAGGTTGGCTCGCCCCAGAGCCACAAGGCGGAACGGAAAGACCGCGTAGAGTTCGGGGTTCTCGCTGTTGCGTTTGTTGGCGAACTTCTCGGCCGGGGCAAGCGCGGTCTTGCCTTCGATCTGCCGGGTGGGCAAGTCGGGCAGCTTCTCGCGCAGGCGCCGCCAGAGCGCCCGCTCATCGGCCGGGGCCGCGGCGTCCGGCAGGGCCAGCAGGCGGTCGGTAACGGCGATGCACCCGGCCACCTCGGGCATGGGGTTGGTGCAGTTCCACCAGGTTTCCAGTGCCTGCGACGGATGCATGACGAGCTTGCCCGCCTTGTCGGTCTTGTAGTGCTGGTCGAAGAACGTGAGAATCTCGCGGCAGGTCGGCAGCACCGTGCGGGCGAGGAACTCGCGGTCCCGCGTGTGGTCGTAGTAGTCGAGCATCATCCAGCACAGCTCCGGCCCGGCGACCCACTCCCACTTGTGCCAACCGCTCGCCTGGAGCTTGTCGGCCCGCTGGTCCCACGGCTGCCAGCCGTACGTCTGGCTGAAGATCGGCCCCCAGAAATAGATGCACTCGGGCAGGAACGCCCCGTCGTGGCCGCAGTAGAGCTTCGTGCGGTACTTGCTGAGCCGCATCACCTCGCCGGCGTACATGTGCCACAGGGGCTTCATAAGGTCAAAGTCGCCGCTGGCGCACATGCTTATGTACGGCAGGCGCGTGTTCTGCCACCAGTAGCCCGGCCCCCATCGCCGGTAGTCGGGGTTCTTGCCGGCCGGGGCGACCGTGAAGAGCGAACCGTTGAACTTGATCGGATACGCCCCGCGCCCCGCGCAGGCGTTGATAAACCGCTGGAGGTGGTACATCTGGCTGACGTAGGCGGCATCGCCCTTGGCCGAGCCGTCCGCCGCGCGGATGTAGCTGCGGGCCCAGAAGTCCGACCACCATTTCTCGTGCTCGCTACGGCGCTTGGCGGCGTCCACGGCCTCGACCCGGGCGATCGCCTCATCCATCGCCGCAATCCACTTCTCCGGCGTCGATGGATGGCGAGTCAGTACGTAGATACTGAAGCGATGCGTCTTGCCGCGCGGCGATCGCAGGCGAAGATCGTCCACGCGCAGGCCGTTGTCGGCCTTGATTACCGCGCCGAAAGTCCGGCCAAGCAGCGGGTCGGCCTGCTTGAAGCCCTCAAAGCCCTGGATCTTATCGAGTATCGCCGGGCCGAATGACTTGACGTTGTTGTGATACCACCCGACCCGACCCGCCTGGTCGGCCAGGACGGTGTCCGGCTCGATTATCGTCGGCTGGCGCGCGTCGGCCGGGGCGCTGTGCATGATATCGCTGATCTGCAGCTCGGCGTGCTCCTGCCGCTTGGTCCGCCACAACTCGATGGACGCGGTCGCCTGGGTTGGCTCGGCCGTGTCGGCCTCGACGTGAACCACTGGCTGATGCGCATCCACCCACACGCGAACGCGAGAGGCGCCCGCTCCCTCGCCCGCCGTTATCCGCATCGTCCCGTCGCGCAGGCTGAGCGTCTGCGCGAACGGCTTGGCGCCTGCAAGGCAGCTTGGGCCCAGGTGGATTCGCACCCGCCCGACCTTCACCAGCCGCGCGTTGTCGTCCCAGGCGTCGGTCTTGCTGATGTAGAAAACCAGGTCGCCGCCCGGCTCGGTCCAGGCGTTGACGCCGATGTCGCCGTTGCCCAGCGGCATCGAGTCGTGCTCGCCCTTGCCGAGCGAATCCCAGATTACGTTGTAGGCGTCCACCGATACGGCCGGCGTTTGCGCACCGTCGCCAGCCTGGGTCGGGGCCGCCATAAAGGCCCAGGCAATCATCGCCACGACGACCGGGCACGTTAATGCAATCCCGTTCATTTTCGATTACCCCTTTCTGACAGTATCAACACTTGACCCGGCCTGGTGTCCACAGTCAAGAGTCCATCTGAACCGATGGCGGCTTTCCTGCCGTTCACAAAGACGGTTTTCCACGGGCTGAGAATCTGGAGTCGTTTGTTGGCGACACTCTCTACCGTCGCCGACGCGACGCGTCCATGCTTGAATTCCGCCGACACGATAAACCCGCCCTGGGCGCGCAGGCGGGCGAATTGCGCATCCTGATCCTTGGGCCAGCACGGGAACAAACGGATCTTGTTCCCCACGCTTTGCAGCAGATACTCGTCGATAAGACCCACAATACCTATCATTTCCGGCATGAAGGTTCCATGCCCGTGGCCGACCCATGCGAATAAGCCGTTGGGCAACTCGCGGGAGGCAAACCACTCTTTCGCCTTGGTAACCGCTTCCGGCATGGAAAAACGGGCTCTTGCGATGTTGAACATGACATGAGCGTTAGCGTTACGGAAGTGAGTCGCCCGAATAGTTCGTCTGAACAGATCCTTTTCCGAACCAGGAGAAAACCACGTCACCCGATCGGCGGGAAACACAGGCGCCGCGGGCACGGTGATATTATGTACTTTGATATAATCGCCGCCCCGCGAATCGGCGACAATTTCCTCGCCTTCATGCATCACGGTCGGATACGCCCCGAGCAGTTCCCGGTACTTACGGCACCGCTCCGCCAGGTCATGATCCACCCGCAGTTCCGCCGCCGCCTCGATCAACGCGTCAAATGTGTAGTGAACATAGGCGATGTCGAAAGGGCAGTTGACAATACCCATGGGGGGGTGTTCCGGGCTGAAGGATGGCCCCAGAACGATCCTGCCCTGATCATCTTTCCCGCACTTGGCCATAAAGGACACATAGAACGTCGCCACCTCCCTCAGAAACGGGTAGATTTTTTTCTCCATGTATTTGACATCTTGATCGCACAGGTACTTTTGCCACATACTTTGCAGCGTCATCCCGGCCAGCCCGACCGTCAGTCCCCAGGGGTTCATTGACATCTGGCGTTTGTTCCTGCTCTTGCAGTTGGCGGGGTCGGGCTCGTGAAGGAATGAAGAGATGGGCACATGCAAACCATCAATACTATAGGTCGCCCTGGCCAGGTTCTTGTACCTGGGGATCATGTCATTATTGTAGGAAATCCACGGATCGGCCAGTTCCGGGTGATTTGCCGCCGGCAGCGGCCAGAATGCCTGCCAGGTATTGTAGTTATGATGATAGTCTGCGTGCCACGGTGTCCTGTCGGTGGCAAGGGGGGGCAGGATTCCGGCCGGCGCGGCGCCGGGTCCGCATATGGTTCCAGCAAAATACAGGATGCGGTACCACCAGCGCTCAAGCACCTTGTCTTCCAGTTGCACGCCGCTGCGAGACCAATACTTCCGCCACGCCCGCTCGTGTTGCGAAATGAGCGTTTCCTCTTTCTCCACAATCGTGTTCTTCGCCAGCGCAATGGCGTGTTTCAGAACGTCACCGCCCCCGATATCAAAGGAAGTAACCAGGGAAACCACCTTCAGATCCCCCTTTGAGGCAACCGCCAGCGCATAGTCCATCCCTTTATAATCGATGTCTCCCGGCATTCTCATCAGTAGCCATGATACACCGCCCGATCTTCCGAGCGTCGCGGCCGGCAGAGTCTTCGCCTTGATCTCTTCCAGCACCACCGCATTGGGACTCTTTACCATGAGCACGTTTCTGTCATGCAGAATACGAAGCGTCGTGTCAGCCCGCCCCGCCGAATTGACTGTAACACTGCCTTTTCCAATATCAAGGCATGCACTCATATCTTTTGGAACCGGCCCGAGACGCAGCGCCGCGGCGCAACGAGGTTGCGGGTAGGTACGGCCATAACTTGGAGGTGCATTTACAGAACCGGTGATCTTGCCGGTAACGATATCAACATGCGGCAGTTCGCCGTCTTTCGACGTGTCTACACGCGCATCCCATATATCGCTCTTTGTGACACGCATGAAAAGCCCGCCATCCTTTTCCCATACGACCCCATAAAGATGGCCGTTGCCAAGTATCAGGCCATCATGTTGGCCATTTTGCATCCTGGAAAGTGTCACGTCGGCTTGTTGCAGGGAATCCCGAAAGGGAATGTTGTCCTGCGCTGAGACAGAGCCACAGCCGAGAGTGCCCAGCAGCATGGCGAAAACTCCCATTGTCAATTCCCGTGATGTCATTTATGTCTCCTGCCGGATATACTCCGCATCGAGCGTCGGCGACCGTCAAAGCAGCATTCTTTCCGTAAATATCTCGCCGCGTGACTGGAGGGTGAATCGTTCTTCGGGTTCAGGTCAAGCCGGACCCTGCCCGTTTGCCATTCTGTGGCCAGTTGCGATACATTCATCGCTGGTTCCGCCGGGCCGGGGCGAAACCCGACTCCCTCGGCCGCTGTGTGCCGACAAGTCCGCCGCCGGTCGTTCAGTACGTTCTCAAAGTGCCCAAGGCGAGCGTTTGGCCCGGCTGAGGAATCGGTTGGCCTGCTCGTCGCCGGGGAACTCCTCCTTCACGGGGTCCCACTTGAGCGGGCGCTTGAGCAAATACGCAATGTTGCCCAGGTGGCAGACCGTCGCCGTGCGGTGGGATACTTCCACGTCACGGAACGGGCGCTGCCTGGTCCTTACGCAGTTGAGGAAGTCGCCGTGAATGTCGCGGGAGCCGTGGTAGCCGGGCATTGGCTTGGCGGGCACTTTATCGTCCGTGCCGACGACGGTGATCCCGGCCTGGCCCTTGCCGGGCCCTTTGCCGCGGTGCATGCGTATGCCGTTGGCGAAGACGTACGTCAGGAGCTTGACGCCCTTGCCGTCCGGCGGGATTACCTCGACGGGCCCCTCGCCGGCCGCCAGGTCGTCACCGCCCAGCAGGCCCGCCAAGCCGGCAAGGGCCGTCGGGCTGCGACGCTCGCCGAGCGTCTCGATAATGCCCACGCGAACCCTGCCGCTGGCCTTGCCCAGAGCGGCGAGCAGGGCCTTCTCGGCCGCGGGGCCCGCGATGCCCTGAAGCACCCACCGGCCCATGTGCGAGAGCTTCACGTCGGTCAGCAGTTTTGCAGCCGTCGGGATGCACTTAGTCGAGCCGACGTAGCGAAGCATCCGGCAGGCGAACTGCTTTGCCGGCACCGTCGCCTCGGGAGATTCCAGAATGGCGATAAGCTTGCCTTCGAGGGCCGGCCTCTTGTCCGGCGCGGCGGCTTCGACCTCCTCGCGGATGGCCTTCATCGCGTCGTCGCCGGTGCCGAAGTCCCGTTTGAGCATCTGCTGCCAGGCGTCGTCCGCGGCCCGCCCCTCGGCCGGCGCGACGAGAAGCGTCCAGCACATTGCCGGCACGATGGCAAGGCACATTCCGACAATCTTGTTCATCCGTCTGCCCTTTCGATCTCTCGCTACCCCAATTCCGATCAGCCAAACAAACTTCGCGTCAAACTTCGCCTCGTTATGAAACACGCCAGCCGCCCTCCCAAGTCGCTCAAAACGCGGGCGAAACGGGAATATCCCGGCGGGGCCGATTGTTGCGAGCATGGAACAGGAAGGGCTCTCACGGAGTGCGGGGCGCTGCGGCGGGGCGAAGCTCCTGGCGATGCCTCCGAGCCTGCCGCTCGGCCTGGTCGGCGAGCTCGTCTTGGCCGCTGCCGCGCAGCGCGGCCGCGAGGGTGCCATTGGCGTCCGCCAGCAGCGCGTCGAGGTACCACAGTTCCGGGTGTTCGGCCAGCAGCAGGCTCATGTTGGCGAAGAAAAAGTAGAAATAGGTGACTGTCCCGAATGGCACTGCCGTCTGTAGGCCCATGATATTCAGTCGGTTATGTCATGCAAGCTCCTTTCGCATCTCACCTCGCGGCTTGGTCATCAGGGGGTAGCCGTGGCGGCGGCGTTTCAACACACGCGGCTCGATCCGC
>JAUWQU010000702.1 GCA_030610965.1 Phycisphaerae bacterium | reverse complement strand
TCTGGGCCTGCATGAGGTTGACGAACTCCACGGCCGTGTTGACGTTGGACTGTTCCAGCGACCCGCCACGAAGCTCTCCGGCTCCGCCGGAAAGAGCGGTGGTGGCCACGGCCACGCCGGAGTTGGGCGAGCTCTCGAAGTAGTTGTTGCCCACGCTTTGGAGGCCCGCGGGGTTCTGGAACGTGGCCATGCAGATGCTCGCGACGTCCCGGCGGATGCCGTTGGAGAACAGGCCCACCAGCGTGCCGTCTCGGGAGACCGAGACGCTCGACAGCCATCCGTTGGCGTAGCCGTCCTGCCAGTTGGGCGTCACCGTCGAGGCGCCGCCGAACTGGCTCAGGCCGTCAAACTCGCCGACGGTGCCGAGGTCGATATCAATCGCACGCACGTTCGTGGGATCGTTGCCGAAAACCATCTGGAACGACGAGGCATCCGGGGTCGTGCCGGCCAGGCCTCCGTAGCTGCCGTTCGGCAGGAACGTGATGCCCGAGATCCGCCGGTCCTCCAACCCAACGTCGCCGGTGGCGCTGGTCAGAACCATGTCCCACGTGTTGGGGTCCATGGATCGCACGAAAGACGCCGACAGAACGTGCCCGATGCCCTGCGAATCGAAAATCTCGATGTTGGTGTTCTTGGAGGCCTCCCCGCCGACCGAGAGCATCTTGAAGTACTGCGGCATCTCGATGGCGTCGGGATCCGAGCACGTCAGGTTAACGTCCGTCAGGCTGTAGCCGCTCACCGCGTCGAGCAGGTTGATCTCGCCGTTGACCAGACTGGCGTCCGACCAGCGATTGGTCCGGTCGGCCGGGTTGGCGAAGGCCAGGTCGATCGCGGTCAGCAGATCGCCGAACGTAGTGCCCTGGGCGCCGGTAACCACCCTTGTGAAGGTCTCGGGCAGCGTCATCGTGCCGGTTCCGCTGTAGAACAGGCCCAGCGAACTCTGGCTGGCGCCGGTCGCTGTGTCGGTAAGAAGGACCTCGCCGTTTGAGATGCTGGCGGTCGCGCCGGCGTACTCGGCCGAAATCGCCGTCAGCAGGTCGGTCAACGTGTCGGTGCCCGTCAGGGTGTAGCTTGTGTCGATACTCGTCCCGTCGCGGTCGGTGCCCCTTATGAGAATCGCGTCACCGGCGACAAGGCCCGAGGCCTGGTCCAGGCCTGTAAGGAGCGTCGCTCCGGTAGCCGCGGCCCCGGCGACGGTGTACCGCTGAACGGAGTTCAGCAGGTTTGTCGTCGGGTTGATGGTCGTCACCAGCGTGTCGCTGACCTGCGAGCCGTCTCGGCGGGTCCCTGTGACGGCGATGGTCTCTCCGTCGGCCAGGTTTGTGGTCTGGTCCATCTCGGTCAGCAGGGTGTCCGAGCCGATGCTCACGCCGGCCTTGGTGTACTGCAGGTCGCCGGCAAGGCGGGTGGTCGTGGGGTTGACCTCGTCGGCGCTGAGGTTGCCGACGTATGATATCTGGCTGGTCACCTGGGCCGGCAGCGGCACGTCGTAGGGGATCCGTATGGCGTTGTCCGAGGCGCTCTGAAAGCCTTCGGCCAGGCCCGCCGAGCCGATACGCTGCACGCGATAGCCGGTGGCGGGGTCGACCAGGTAATACTGGCCGTCAACCGCGAACGAGCCCATTCGCGTGTACAGCTCCCGCTTGCCGTCGTTGAGTGTGAAGTACCCGCCGCCCTCGATGGCGGTGTCCAGAGGCTGGCCCGTGGTGATCATGCTGCCCTGAGTGACGTCGCGGTCCACCCGGGCAATCATCACGCCGCTGCCGACCTGCACGGGGTTCGTGCCGCCGACTGTCCCGGTTGGCTGGGACGCCTCGCGCATTGTCTCGCTGAGCAACTCGGCGAAACTCACCCGGCTGGCCTTGAAGGCAGTCGTGTTCACGTTGGCCAGGTTGTTGCCCGCCACGTCCAACATCGTCTGGTGGACCTGAAGCCCGGATACTCCCGACAGAAGTGCGTCGCTCATGGTGTCTTCCTTACCTGTTGCCTACCCGATAGTCCCGGCCTCTCAGCCGTTGGTGATTCCCTGTATCGCGTCCATCGCCACCCTCTGCCCGCCGGCGGTGATAACCATTACCGAAGACCCTGAAAGGTCGATGCCCTCGACCAGCGCGGTCATCGGTTCCTCCGCGTCGGTTGGGGTGAAGATGATCTGCTTGCCGATAAGGTCGGTCGCCTCGGCCCGCCGAGTCGCCTGGAGCAACTGCTGGGAGAAACTGTTCGCCGACTCCATCTGCTCCAATTGCGATAGCTGCGCGAGCTGCGCGGTCATATCGCTGTTGCTCATCGGCTCCAGCGGGTTCTGGTAGCGGAGCTGATTGACCAGCAGAGTCATGAAGTCGGTCTTAAGTGTGCTTGAGTTGGTCGCTGAAATATCGCTCATTGGTCTGACGCTTTCATTGGGGTTAGATCCAAACGTTAAGGCCCTCACCGGAGAGCGAATCTCCGACGTCGGCCTCGGCGACAGCGCTGGCCGGGCCAGCGCCGGCCTGCTCGGTCACCTGACCATCGCGGCCTTGGGCGGCGCCGTTGCCGCCGCCCGGCTGGCCCCACGCGCCCTGGCCGGCCTCGTTGTGCTGAGGCGAAGAGAAACTCGCCGTCTGACTGCTGGTGGGGCTCAGGTGAACGTCCAGCCGGCGAACCGGAATGCCTTCGCCCATCAGACGCTGTGTGAGAAGCTCCGCCTGCTGGCGGATCTCGTGAAAGCTACGAGGGTTGTCAACTTCGAGCCGGCCGCGAATACCGTCGCCTTCGGAGTATATCCTTATGCGTACCCGGCCAAGCTCCGGGGGGTTGAGGTTGATGGTCACCTCGCGCTGGCCGTTCTGAATGGCCTGGCGGAGGTTCTCGATAATCTGCTCGGCCGGCCGGGCTATTGCAACCGGCGCCGGCTCGCCGGCAGGCAGGTTGCCAGCCCGGATGCTTTGGTCCCCACGCACCTGGCCCCAAGAGCCGGCCAGAACGTTGGTCGTCTCTGCCCCCTGCGTCTGGA
>JAUWQU010000692.1 GCA_030610965.1 Phycisphaerae bacterium | reverse complement strand
GTGAGATGCTCACCGACATCGGCAAGATGCTCCAGGCCGGGCGGTGGATGTTCGGCCAGGCCTCCGAGGTGCTTATGCGGAAGGTCGATTGGGAGAGCATATCCGACGCGCTTTACCAGCGCGACCGGGAGATAAACCGCTTCGAGCAGTCAGTGCGCGAACGGATCCTGACGCACCTGTCGATGGGCAACCAGAGCGACCTGCCCGCGTGCCTCATAGTCATGAGCATCCTCAAGGATGCCGAACGAATCGGGGACTACTGCAAGAACCTGTTCGAGGTCGGCAAGTTCTACCGCCGCGAGTACTCCCACGCCCAGTATGCCCGGCCTCTGGAAGACATCCGGACGGCCGTGGACCCGCTGTTCGAGAAAACCGAGAAGGCCTTCCTCCAGGCCGACCGCAGCCTGGCCCGCAAGGTAATCGACACAGCCGGCGGCCTGCGGCAGACCTGCGATCTGCTGATCCAGCAACTGCTCAGCGCCGGTGACGGCCTTGCCCCAGACGAGGCCGTCGCGTACGTCCTGCTGGCAAGGTTCTACAAACGCGTAGCCGCCCACCTGGGAAATATCGCCAGCGGCGTGGTCTCGCCCGTGCCGATGCTCGATTACCTCGACAAATAGGCTCAATACGCGCAACCACAAGCAGTTAACGCGGGCAGCACCGCGAGATCCGCTCTGCCGCCCCGGGATTCGCATCCGCGTCCGCCGGCCATGTCACTTACGCCTACGCCGAGTGCATTTCCGGCCTCGACTTGGCCTGGACGGTTCGTTAACATGCTCTTCACATACGAGGCGGCATCAGTTCGGCCACATGGTTGGCCGCGGCCGTGTTTCGGCAGGACATCAAGATAGGAAGCGACCATCATGACGCCACTGGCAGCGATGTCAGTCACTCAGACGCCGGCGGAGATTCCTCGCGAGATCGAGAAGTTCCTGCCCGTAGCCGGACAGCGCAAGAGCCCGGCCTGGCGGAGTTGGCTTGGGGCCCTGGCGGCCCTGGCGGCGGTGTACATGTTCGTCGCGGCGATCAACCTCATGGGCCACGGGCTCAAGGTTGTCGCCGGCGTGCCGGAAGCCAAGGCGGTGATGGACGGCATCTTCCGTTTGGCCGACCATCCGCTGGCCGGGCTTTCGGTCGGCATACTGATAACCTCGCTGGTCCAGTCCAGCAGCTTCACCACCACGTTCGCCGTCGGGCTCGTCGCGACCGGGCAGGTCAGCCTGGTCACCGCCATCCCCATCATCATGGGCGCCAACATCGGCACGAGCGTGACGAACATCCTGGTTTCCCTGGCTCACCTTCGCCAGCGGAAGGAGTTCGAGCGGTCGCTGGGCGGGGCGATCGTCCACGACCTGTTCAACCTGCTCAGCGTGATGCTGCTGTTGCCGCTGGAGTGGGCCTTCGGCATTGTGTCCCGCCCGGCCAACGCGTTCGCCGAATGGCTTGGCGGGGCGGCATTCTTCACGTCTGACCCCAAGCACTACAACGTGGTCAAGGCGATGGTCGAGCCGCTTCATGACGGGATGGACTGGCTGCTCGGATCGCTGTTTGGAATGGGCCAGGTGCCGCGCGGCATCGTGACGGCCGCGGTGGCGATCGTGCTGCTGTTCGTGGCGCTGTTCTTCCTGGTGAAGATCCTTCGCGGCCTGCTGAAGGCCCGATTGGCGGGGCTCTTCAGCAAGACGCTCTTCCGTCACCCGGCCATCAGTTTCGTGGTGGGGCTGTTCACGACGGTGGCTGTCCAGAGCAGTTCGGTGACCACCAGCCTGGTCGTGCCGCTGGTGGGCGCGGGCGTGCTGAAGATAAAGCAGATATTCCCGTACACGCTCGGCGCGAACATCGGCACGACGGTAACGGCGATAATAGGCGGCCTGGCCATAGCGGCGACGGCCTCCGGCGAGATAGACGCCGCAGTCCAGCACGCCGCGGCGATGGGTTTGGCGGTGGCGTTCGGGCACCTGCTGTTCAATATATACGGCACGGCGGTGTTCTGGCCGCTGCAGTGGATACCGATCTCGCTGGCCAAGGGCTACGCCAAGCTGGCCAGCCGACGACGGATCCTGGCGGCGGCTTACATATTGGTGATCTTCTTCCTCCTGCCGATCCTCGCGATCTTCCTGGTCAACAGCCAGGGCTTCATGAGCCTCCTTACAAGCTCGCCGGCCGGGGCGCCATGACGGCGAGCGGCCTTTCCTTGCGGAGAATCCTATGTTCCGAGAATTACTTAATGCACTTCGTCGCACGGACGCGCTTGGCGAGATGATCAACGAACTGGCCGAGATGCTCCAGGCCGGCAAGTGGATGTTCCAGAAGGCCTCCGACGCGCTGCTGCGACAGGCAGACTGGCACGAGGCCAACGACGAACTCTACGCCCGCGACCGCACCGTCAACCGAACCGAGCAGCACATACGCGAGCGAATAGTCACACACCTTTCCTTGGGACACAAGCAGGACATCGCCGCATGCCTGGTGCTCATGAGTGTCGTCAAGGACGCCGAGAGAATCGGCGACTACTGCAAGAACATCTTCGAGGTCGCCCGCTTCTATACGCGCGAATACTCGAGCCCGCAGTTCTTCCAGCCGCTGACGGATATCCGTGAGAAGGTCTGGCCACTGTTCGACCAGGTCGAGAAGGCCTTCGTAAAAGCCAACGCCAACCAGGCCCGCAACGCCCTGACCCACGTGACGGCCATCAACGGCACCTGCGACACGCTCATCCGCCAACTGCTGACCATGGATGGCAAGATGCCCCCCGACGAGGCCGTCGCGTACGTCCTGCTGGCACGCTTCTATAAACGAGTGGCCGCGCACCTCGGCAACATCGCAACCGGCGTGGTCTCCCCCCTGCCCATGCTCGACTACCGCAAGCCCACCGACAAGGACGAGAAGAAAGACTGACGCCCCGATGGCCCGGCTACTGCTGCCCTTCGTCCGGATCGAGTTGCTCGGGCATTTGCAGTTGGCCGCCTTCCTGGACGATTCGGCCGGCGGCTACTTCGTCGCGGACCACGGCGCCCACGCGTTGCGCTATCTTCGCTCCGGCGTCCTGGAAGCCCAGC
>JAUWQU010000662.1 GCA_030610965.1 Phycisphaerae bacterium | reverse complement strand
TATTGCCGCGCCGTCGTGCGTTTTTGCCGGCTCGGCCCCCTCGATGGGCTTCCAAACGCTCACCGGCGACAAATCCCGCGCCGATTGCCCCCAACGCCAGTTCTTCTTGCCGCATGAAGCTCAACTTGTGAGGGAGGCGTCGTTGTTTGGCATTTTTTGGGTTTGTTTGGCATTTCGGGATTCGTGCTTCGGATTTCGCCACGAAGCAGCAGATCTCGTCGATGGGGCATTAAGATGCGATTGCCCAGGCCGGTAATGCGAGATGTTCAATGCCTGTTACTGAAAGAAGGTAGCAGGTAGCGGGGACAGAGACGTCGGGCATTGTCTCGTTCACCCGCATAGCTGCTTATGACGGCCGCCGAGCTCCCCTGTCGTGTGTTTTAGGAAACATTTTCGGGGTAGGTGTTGACTTCCTGCAACATTGTGTTGTATGCTGTCCGCGCACTTCTTCGGCGAAAGTCATGCGAAAAGACCTTCGAACAATGTTGACCGGGATTCTCGACGCCCTTGCCCAGGCGGCCCTGGTGGTCGGTAGGGACGGGGAAATTGTGTTCCGTAACGCCAGTGCAAAAAGCATGTTGCCGGAAGGCGACCGTGTGGAGCTGGTCCTGGATCTGGGCAGCGATCACCACATCAACTGGGCCGCCGGGATGCAGGCCCTGGCCGACGGGGCGCCTGGAGTGGCCCATCGCAACGTAAGGCTCGCCGGCCAAGGAGGCCGGCAGCTTGCGGTCGACGTAATGGTCAGGCCGATCGAGTGCGGCATCGCTGCGGGCAAGCTGCGCGACGGGGCGTGCGTGCTGGTGCTGGTCGAGGAAGTCTCATCCCGGATATCCATGGAGCGCCGCCTGGCTGCCGGCGAGCGCCTGGCGGCCACCGGTTCCCTGGCGGCCAAGGTCGCCCACGAATTGAACAACCCGCTGGATGGCGTCATGCGGTACCTCGGCTTGGCCGAGCGGCACAGCGGGCCGGAGGCGGCGCGATACCTCGGGCCGGCTCGCAACGGGCTGATGCGCATGGCCCAGATAATCCGCGGGCTGCTTGACCAGGCCAGGCCATGGCAGGTCGCCGGCGAGCGGACAGGCGTGCATCGCCTGCTCGACGAGGCGGTCGGCGTGATGCAGCCGAGGGCTCATTCGCTTGGGATAGCCGTCATCTGCGATTTCGACGATCGCGCGCAGGGGCTTGTCGAGGGGTCGGTCTTCCAGGTCTTCTGCAACATCATCAAGAACTCCCTGGACGCGATGCCCGGCGGCGGGCGGCTGAAGATCAGCCTTTCGCCGACCCGGCGGGGCTGCGAGGTCCTGTTCTCCGACAGCGGCTGCGGCATGTCGGACGGCCAGGCCGAGCGGATCTTCGAGCCGTTCTACACGACCAAGGCGCCGGGCGAGGGCAGCGGGCTTGGCCTGGCGCTTTGCCGCGAGATACTCAGCCACCTCGGCGGTGCGATAACCGCCGAGCCGAATCCCACCGGGGGGGCGGTCTTCCGCGTGCAACTGCCCCTGCACTCGCCCTGGCCGATGGCGGGGGAGGAAAAACAGGAATGAGGAATCAGCCATGAACTCCAAACCCGGCGGCAAGGCCGGCATCCTGCTGGTCGACGACGACCAGATAATCCTCGACAGCCTGGGCGGTTTCCTGGAGCTCGAGGGCTACGACGTCACCATCGCCTCGAGCATCGCCAAGGCCATCAACTGCCTCAAGGCCTCGCACTTCAACCTGGTCATGACGGACGTCTCGATGCCCACCAGCGACGGCTTCGAACTGCTGCGGTACGTCAGGGCCAACCACAAGGAAATCGTGGTAATCCTGGTGACCGGCTACGGCACGATCGAGGCCGCCGTCGAGGCCATCAAACTCGGGGCGTACGACTACCTGACCAAGCCCATAATCGACGACGACGTTCGCCTGGCCGTCCAGCGGGCACTCCAGCAGCAGCAGCTACTCGCTGAGAATCGCCATCTCAAACAGGCCCTGTCCGACCGCTACAGCTTCCGCAACATCGTCGGCCAGGACTACCGCATGGCCAAGGTCTTCGACCTCATCGACGCCGTCGCCGACAGCCGGACCACCGTGCTTATCACCGGCGAGAGCGGCACCGGCAAGAGCATGATCGCCCGGGCAATCCACTCGCGCTCGCCGCGGGCGGCCGGGCCCTTCGTCGAGGTCGCCTGCGGGGCGCTTACCGAGACGCTGCTGGAGAGCGAGCTTTTCGGCCACGTTCGCGGCGCGTTTACGCACGCGGTGACCGACAAGATGGGCAAGTTCGCCGCAGCCGACAAAGGCACGATCTTCCTGGACGAGGTCGCCACCGCCAGCCCGCAACTCCAGGTAAAGCTGCTGCGTGTGCTCCAGGAAAGGCAGTTCGAGCCCGTCGGCTCGAACGACACCCAGAACTCCGACGTGCGGGTGATACTCGCGACCAACCACAACCTGCGAACCGAAGTGTCGGCCGGGCGGTTCCGCGAGGACCTCTACTACCGCATCAACGTGGTGAACATCGAACTGCCGCACCTTCGCGAGCGCATAGGCGACATCTGCCTTCTGGCCGAGCACTTCCTCACCAAGTACCTCGACGGCAGCAATCGGCGGATCGAGGGCTTTGCTCCGGAGACTATCGAGCTGATGCAGCGATACAGTTGGCCGGGCAACGTGCGAGAGCTGGAAAACTGCGTCGAGCGCGCCGTCGTTCTGTGTCGCAAGAGCATAATCGCCCCCGACGATCTGCCGCCGAGCGTGCTCCAGGGCCTTTCCGCTCCGGCCGGGGCTTTGTCGGCCTCGCCAAGTGGCGTCACGCTGGCCAAGGCCCTGGAAGGCCCGGAGCAGCAGGTGATCCTCTCCCGCCTGCAAGCCAACAACGGCAACCGCCAAGCCACCGCCGACGACCTGGGCATCAACCGCACGACGCTCTACAAGAAGATGAAGAAGTTCGGGATGCTTTGAGAAGAAGGTAGTAGGTAATAGGTAGTAGGTAGTAGTAGAGAGGCAGAGCCTTGATGAAGCCGCAAACACGACGTGAGGTTGTTCGGGCTGTGCTGCCGTCGCTGGTTGGGATCGTCCTGCTTGCAGTTCTGTGGTGGTCTCACGATTACGCGTGTGCGACATTTTTTAGTGGCGCGACGTAAGGTCTTGTATTATAGTGACTTATCGCAATAGTGCGGCTTGGAGATAAG
>JAUWQU010000770.1 GCA_030610965.1 Phycisphaerae bacterium | reverse complement strand
GAAAAGACGAGTGCAAGGCCGAAAAAGTTCACAAATCGGCCCTGCCGGTGGGATAGGTATACCCTCATCGAGGCCCACTACAGACGGCAGTGCCATTCGAGCCAGTCCCCTTTTTCGTCCCTATTTCCCCGCGGCCGCGCTGATGTCGTATGCGTACAGGTCGTTCCAGTGGCGGTAGTACAGCCGCCGGCCGCAGACTACCGGGTGCGACAGCGTCAGTGTCTTGCCCCGCGGCAGCTTGAACTCGCTTACGACGCTGCAGCCCGCGCCGTCGGCCTTGACCAGCGAGACCTTCGCCTTGTCGTTGATGCAGTAGAGCAGCCCGTCGGCCCAGGTAAGCGAGACCTTGCCGAGTTTCTTCTCGTTCCATGCGGTCTTGCCCGTGGCCAGCTCGACGCATACGAACCCCTTGCCGTAAAGCCTGCAGCCGTGGCCGAAGAGGTAGCCGTCGCGGAGGATCACCCCGCCGTGGCAATTGTCCTGATCCTTGTCCACCCAAAGCTGCTTGACCGACCGGCTGTCGGGTGCGATCTCCAGCAGCCGCCCGCCCGTGCCGTGGCCGCTGCTGGCGTAGACCTTGCCGTCTACGTAGATCGGCATGGTGACGTTCTGGCCGTGCTGGGTCTCATGCGTGTGGCTCCAGAGCAGCTTGCCCGTCCGAACGTCCACGCTGACGATGGACGTCTGCATGATTGTGATGAACTGCCGAACGCCGTTGTGATTGGCGACGATCGCCGAGCAGTACGCCGCCCTCTGATCGATCTCGGTGTTGGCCCAGAGAGTCTCGCCCGTGGCCTTGTCCAGTGCCACGACCCTGCCCTTTGGCCCGCCCGGCGCGCACAGCACGGCTTTGCCGTCGACGATCACGTTCTCGGCAAGCGCCCAGGTGCCGGGCTTGGCCCCGAACCGCTGGCCGAGTTCGACGGCCCAGATTTCCTTGCCGTCGGCGGCGGTAAAGGCCGCCACCCGGCCGTGGGGATTCATGTGATACAGCACGCCGTTGTCATACGTCGGCGTGGTCCGCGCGCCGGGGTACGGGCCCTTCCAGCCCTTGCCGTTGGCGGCCTTCCAGAGCAACTTGCCGCCGCCGTCCAGCGCGATCACGGCCTCCTGCTCGGCGAAGTCGCCCGACAGGAATATCCGCCCGCCGGCAATGGCAGGCCCGGCGTAGCCGTTGCCGCACTGGCCGGACTTCCACAGCAGCGGCGGCCCATCCGCGGGCCACTGCTTGAGCAGGCCGGTGTCGGAGGAGATGTTGTCGCGATTCGGCCCGTGGAGTTGGGGCCAGTCGCCCGCCGCCGCCTCGCCTGCCACGGCGGGCAAAGCCCCCGCCAACACGACACCAGCAACCGCCACCGCCCTACGCAATTGAAGCATCTTCATGTGTAAGCTCGCACAAGGATTTGATTTCGAAGACTATACGACCTTCGGTCGTTGCCTACCCAAGTAACCACCGGAACCACCATGAGTTCCGCACGTCACTGACTTTGAGGGAGATACCCCAAAGAACGGAGAAACCGGAGAGGGCGGAGGCGACGGGAACGGTCTGCGCGGATCGGCAATGAACGCCTCTACCGGGGCCGGTTTGGGCAAAATCGTGGCCCGGAAACGGCCGGGGCATCTCGGTGTGTGAGTTTTCTTTCTGGCCGATGGTAGGTGCCGGCAGCGCGTGTAGTTCTGTCGACAGCGTGCGGAAGGCTCCATTGCGGAATGTGGATTGCGGATTGCGGATTGCGGAATGTGGATTCACGTTTGTCGCGATTGAATCCGCAATCCGCGATCCGCGATCCGCAATAAAAAGCATCATCGCCTGCTGAGTTGCCGCATTCCGGCCGGGCTTCGTCGCCGCCAGGATTTGACCTCGCACACGTTATCTCGCCGATGAGCAGAAAGAATGCTTGCTGACCTCGCGATCGGCGATAGACTCGTCGGAAAGGCCAACGGAGGTCGTCGGCGGGAAGCTATCCGGGAAATACCGGACCAAGTAGAAAGCGACACAATGTACGATAATCGATACGTAATTATAGCCTTTACCTGCCTGTGCCTGCCGACGCTTGGGGCGGGGAAAGTGGAAGCAATGCCCGCTGGTCTGCTGGATGCATATAACGTCGTCTGGGATTCCCTGAGCAAGAACTCTGCCGAGTCGATGCCGTGCGGAGGTGGAGACATCGGGCTGAATGTGTGGGTGGAGAATGGCGAGGTGCTGTTCTACATGCAGCGCAGTGGCAGCCTCGCGGAAAACAACGAGTATCTCCAGCTCGGCCGAGTGCGCTTGCGGCTCGATCCCAATCCGTTTGATTCTCCCAAGGCCGTCTTTCAGCAGGAACTGAAGTTGCGCGAGGGGCACGTGGAGCTCCGGGGAAGCGCCGCCGGCGATGACGGGAAACGACTCGATGCCACCGTGCGCATCTGGGTTGAGGTAAAGCGGCCGGTCATTCACGTGGAAGTCGAGTCCAACCAGCCGATCCACGCCAAGGCCTCCTACGAAAACTGGCGACTGACCGACGAGATGATCCCGCACAATGACCGGCGGCGGTCCTTCTTCACTCTGGCCAAGTATCCCGGTGAGGTGAAACTGGGCAAAGACACCGTCGCGCACGCCGCGGGGGGCGTTCTGTTTTACCACCGAAACCCGAGCGACAACACGGTCCCGGACCTGCTGATCAAGCAACAGGGACTCGGCGAGTTCAAAGACGAGATATTCAATGACC
>JAUWQU010000234.1 GCA_030610965.1 Phycisphaerae bacterium | reverse complement strand
CAGGAAACACCATTTTCTCCCCGTGTAGTCGTCGATGATGCCTTTGGCCTTGGCGTCCAGGCCCTTGAGTGAGTTAGCTGCAAGCCACATCGATACTGCCTCCCCGCCGGATGCGTTCAGGACCGTCACGTCGTAATTGCCCACCCGCTGAGACTGGACCTCGGTAATTCCAGCCACGGCCGAAGAACCGCCGCCCCCAGCCGTCCCGAGAGTCGGCACAAGAATGCACAGGGAGAACAAAGAGAAGAACACGGTCAACAACAGCAAGGTGACGCGACTCTCCCCGGCCAGTGTCAGGATCAAGGCAACCGCCAGCACAAAAACCGCAAGCAGCCCGAGCTTACTGACAAGTTCATACAGATCGTGGGTCACCCTCGGTCGCAGGCACGTCGAGAGTGAGAGCAGCATCCCCGGCTCGGCCCGTTGGAGCTTGGTCGGGGCCGCAGGCAGCGGGAGAATCCAGCCAACGCTGGGCGAATCGGTGACGTAGCTCGACTCGACCACAAGCGTCTCCACGCCGTCCCGGAAGGTTATCATCGCCCGCTGGGTCGGGATGGTGGGGTTGGCAGGATAAGCGACCTCGGGTATGTAGCCGCCATCGGCCATTGCTGTCGGCGCAAACGCCAAGAGCACAATCAAGATTCCAAGTACCCGCCTTGCGTTCATGCGTTCATCCTTTCTCCTGCGAATTAGGCCGGGGCCCCGGGGCGCTTGCGCCTGAAGATCCCCAGCACGCACAGTCAACTATACCGACTGCCGATCAACGCTGCTACAGGCAAAGAACACGGTGCCAAGCGGTAAGGCAAAAGGTGCCCGCACGCGGCGCGCCGCTGTTGACTTCCCCGGCGCGCTGGCCGATCATAGCTGGCTGGAGAAAAGGACTACTATGAAACGTACGCTTATCAAGAATGCATTGAACGACCTGGCCCCCGGCGGGCAGGTGAAGCTGGCTGGGTGGGTTCGAACGCTCCGCACCAGTGGGGGCGGCTTCAGCTTCCTGGCCATCAACGACGGCTCGTGCCTTGCGACGATCCAGGTCGTCGCCGACGGCGACCTCGACAACTACGAAAGCGAGATCACTCACCTCACGGCTGGGTGCTCGGTGGTGGTGACGGGCGAGCTGGTCGAGAGCCCCGCCAAGGGCCAGCGGGTGGAGGTCAAGGCCTCGGAGGTCCGCGTGCTCGGCACGGCCGACGCCGATAAATATCCGATCCAGCCCAAGCGTCACACGTTCGAGTTCTTGCGCTCACAGGCACATTTGCGTGCCCGGACGAACACGTTCGGCTCGATCGCCCGCGTCCGCAACCGCATCTGCTCGGCCATTCACGAGTTCTTCCAGCAGCGCGACTTCCTGTACGTTCACACCCCGATCATCACCGCCAGCGACTGCGAGGGCGCCGGCGAGATGTTCCGCGTGACGACCATCGACGTCGGTGCCCCGCCGCGGACGGACGATGACAAGATCGACTGGGGCCAGGACTTTTTCGCCCGGCCGACGTACCTGACGGTCTCCGGCCAACTCGAGGGCGAGACGTATGCGTGCGCCTTGGGCGACGTCTACACCTTCGGCCCAACGTTCAGGGCCGAGAACTCCAACACGCCTCGTCACCTGGCCGAGTTCTGGATGATCGAGCCGGAGGTGGCATTCGCGGACCTTTCCGACGATGCCGACCTGGCCGAGGATTTCCTCAAGCATATCTTCCGCGCTGTCCTTACGGACTGCGACGAGGACATGCAGCAGTTCAACAAATGGATAGACAAGACGCTGCTCGAGACGATGACGAATATCGTGGACAGCAGCTTCGAGCGCGTGACCTACACCGAGGCGATAAAGCTCCTGAAGGCGGCAAACCGCAAGTGGGAATACGAGCCGGCCTGGGGCAACGACCTCCAGACCGAGCACGAGCGGTTCCTGGCCGAGGAGACGTTCGGCAAGCCGGTGATCATCACGGACTACCCATCCACCATCAAGCCTTTCTACATGCGGCTCAGCGACGACGGGCGGACAGTCGCGGCCATGGACGTCCTGGTGCCGAAGATCGGCGAGATCATCGGCGGCTCGCAGCGCGAGGAACGGCTGGACGTAGTGCTCGAGCGGATGAAGGCCCAGGACCTGAACCCGGACGACTACTGGTGGTATCTGGACCTCCGCCGCTACGGCACGGTCCCGCACGCGGGCTTTGGCCTGGGCCTGGAACGCACGGTCCAGTTCGCCACCGGCATGGACAACATTCGCGACGTAATCCCCTACCCGCGAACGCCGCGAAACGCGGAGTTCTGAAATGAAAGTCGAGCTTCACTGCCATACGAGCTTGTACAGCGCCTGCGCGTCGGGTTCGCCGCGCGATCTTTTCCATGCGTACATCACCCATGGGTACGACGTGGTCTTCCTCACCGAGCACCACCGCATGTGGCGGCCGCACGAGTTGGCCGAGGTCCAGGAAGCTTTCCCGCAATTGCGAATATTCGCCGGCGTGGAGTTGAACCTGGTGATGGACCCGCTGACACACTTGCTGGTGCTCGGCACGCTGGACACGGATTACCTGATGATCGACGACCCCGCCAAGGTGCTCGAAAAGGCCCGCGCCGAGGGCCACTTGACGATTCTGGCCCACCCATGTCGATGGGACGGCGGTACTTACATCCTCGACCAGGGCCTTCGCCCCGACGCCCTCGAATGCAAGACGTGCAACCAGGAATTCACCCAGGCCGTCGCCGCCCGCGAGCTGGCCGAGAAACTCAAGATGCCCGTCGTCAACTCAGGCGATACCCACTCGGTCGGCATGATCGGGAAGTATTGGATCGAGACAAACGAGCCGGTCGAACAGGCCGACGACATCCGCCGGATCGTCCTGGCCGGGCAGTACAAGTGCCACAGCAAGGACGAACAGCGCCTGCTTCGCCGCGGATTCAAGTCCGACCCAGGCCGGCTGGGAATCTGAGGCCCGGTGCGGTCGAGATCGCCAATGGCACCGATACTGATACTCGGCGGCGGGCGGGCCAATATCACCAAAACCCTCAGCAAGGCCGACTTCGTTGGGCGTCTGAGCCGGCAGGGTCGCTTTGCACTGCCCGCCCTGGAAGCCTTCGGCGCCGCGGAGCTTCGCGAGATGCTCTCCGGGCTCGGCGTGGCGACGAGCTGACGGCGATGCTCGGCGCTACACGCCTGACGGTTACCGGGACGGGGGGCTTCGAGCGGACGATGGTCACTCGCGGCTGCCCACGGGCAATAAACTGCACACGAACCATGTTCCTCGCGATTCGGGCTCGTATTCTCTTGATTGCAGGGCTTGGAAATCGAAGATTGTTTTTCTGTGCGCGGCCTGGCGGGCCGTGCGGGAACCCGATACCGCAAACGAGGAATTCGCCGCGTGCCGCGATTGGCTCTGCTACTGGCTCTGACGTTTATCGAAAGCCTCGCGACCATCCTCATCGAGCGCGGGTCGTACTTTTTCTGCCACAAGCATCTGAACTTTTCAGACGCGGAGAATCTCTCGCTCGCGCTGACGTTCGGCGTAGCTTACGCATTCGGGGCGCTGACGAGTCATCGGGTTACCTCGCGTTTCGGCGAGAAGCGGATACTCACAATAGTCATCGCAGCCCAGATACCTGTGCATGTGTGCATGGGCCTTGTGCCGACGCCGGCGGTGCTTTTTATCGGCATGGCGCTGGTGGGGCTGCTGAACGGGCAGAAATGGCCCGTGGTTGAGTCGTACGTCACCGCCGGCCACACGCCGCTGCGAACGGCGCGGATACTGGGCTATTTCAACATCTCATGGGCTCTTGCCGTGCCGACCGCCCTTGTAATGGCCGGACCGCTGATCGAGTGGCGGTCGTGGGGCCTGTTCGGCCTGGCCGGGGCACTGAACGTGATTACGCTGGCCCTGGTAGTCCTGCTGCCGCGCCGCCCGGTACACCTGGCGCACGATCACCCCGAACGCCCCCGGCCCGAGCAGGCCCGCCACCTGGCCGGACTGATGAACTCCGCGCGTTTCCTCATGCTCGCGAGCTACTCGAGCATGTGGATCCTGGCGGCCCTGATGCCGAGGATCTTCGCGGATCTCGGCTGTTCCATCGGCCAGGCGACCACCTACTCGTCAGCGCTGGACATCACGCGCCTGATGGCCTTTGCGATACTGGGCGTCTGGACGGGCTGGCACGGGCGGGCGTATCCGCTGGTCTTGGCCATGCCCATCCTGGCAGGCGGATTCTCGATGGTGATCTTCGGGACCAGCCTGCCGGTCGTCCTGGCAGGCGAATTGTTGTTCGGCTCGGGCGTGGGGATCATCTACTTCGCCGCGCTCTACTACGCCATCGTCGTCAAGAACGCCTCCGTCGAGGCCGGCGGAGGCCACGAGGGGCTCATCGGCTCGGGCTTCGCCCTTGGCCCGCTGGCCGGGCTGCTCGGCGTGGCGCTGGAGTCCAGCATCGGCAGCCGGGTCGGCGGCATACTGCTGGGCGCGGCCCCGATCTTCTGCATCTGCTTCTTCCTGGCCGGCCGAAGCCTCCACCGGCTGGGCCGGCCTGCTGCAAAGCAACCGAAGTAATCCCACTTCGCCAAGAAAACGATCTCCCCGCACGCACCGCTGGTGCATGAAACCCAATTGTGTGCTACCATATCCTCATGCCGGAATCGTCGGACAACGAACCTGTCGAACTGGCCACACCGGAAGTCGATACCGAGCCGTTCGACTGTGAGCCCGGCCTCAGCATCACCGAGCGGGAGCTCGTCGAGCGGCTGGGCTGGTTCACGCACGTCCGCTGGCTGATGGCCGGCGGGACACTCGTGCTGCTGCTGTTCTGCTGGTACGGCCTGGGCGTGCGATTCCACGTAGCCAACATGCCGCCGACGCTGCGGCCTGCCATCTATATCACTTGTCTGATATTCCTCTACAACGCCGTGTTCACCGTGCTTGTCCGCCGAATCCGCCACGGCGGGCTGACCAGCCAGCGACGGATCATCCTGCTGGCGCTGGCGCAGCTCGCCTGCGACATGCTGGCCGTCACGGCCCTGGTCCACCACACCGGCGGCATGGCGAACTATTTCCTTATTCTCGTGCTGCTGCCGATGGGCATCGCGTCGGAGCTTCTGCCGCAGTCGCTGGCTTACCTTTGTGCGGCCGGGGCGTCGCTGCTGATAAACGCGATGGCCTGGGGCGAGTATTCCGGCGTCCTCGAATACGTTCACGTAGACCTGTCGGGCGGCATAGGCGAAAGCGTCGTTTGCGGCCTGCACGCCGACTGGGTATACGTCCTTCAAGTCACCAGTTCGATGACTGCGATGAGCTTCATGATGGTTTTCATCGCCTCGGCCATCTCCACCCGCCTGCGGCAGCGCGAGCACGAGTTGGAGAACGCCTACTGCCGCCTTCGCCACACCGGCGAGGCCAAGAGCTTTTTCATGCGAAAGGCCGGGCACGAGATGCGAGCCCCCCTTGCGGCGATAGTCTCCATCCTCGACGCCGTCGGCCAGGACGCCGCGCCCGAACTCAGCGACCAGCAGCAGCGTTTGATGAGGCGGGCCTCCCTGCGGTCCAAGGCGCTGATGGAAATGGTGAACGACCTGCGCCGCTACGCCCGCCTGCGAGCGGCGCCAAAGGACGTGCTCCGAGTCAGCTACCGGGCCCTCAACGAGTTGGCCGAGCAGGTCGTCGAACTCTTCCGCGCCCAGGCCGCCACGGCAAAGCTTGACCTGTCCGTGCGCATCGAGCCGGCCCCCGTAACGGCCGACGAGGAACTCATCAAGCAGGTCGTTATCAACTTCGTCACCAACGCCATCCAGTACACTCCGGCCGGTGGAAAAGTCGAGGTCGAGGTCCGCATGGAAAAGCCATGGGCCGTGCTGGAGGTCGCCGACACGGGCATCGGCCTGAGCGAGACCGCCCGCCGGCGCCTGTTCGAGGAGTTTTACCGAAGTCCGGAGGCCAAAAAGACCTTCCGCGACGGCACGGGCCTGGGCCTGTCGATCTGCAAGCGGATCATCGACATCCACGGCGGACAGATCTCGGCCGAATCCCGCCCAGGCGGCGGCAGCCTGTTTTCATTCCGCTTGCCACTGGCAGCAACCTGCCCCATGGACAGACCTTCTTAGGCACCGTAGGCACCGGCAAAAGAGGTATAATCGCAGAGGCGCAGAGTCTCAGAGGTTCAAAGAAGTAAAGGAATAGGAACGAACTAACCGGACGCGACAGCTTCTTTTTCTGGTTCTTCTCCCAATCAGTTGCCACAGAATGATGCTGAATAAAGACAAGACATCGGCACCCAAACCTTGTATTCGTAGGTTGTTCCAGAACTTACGAAACAAGGAGAATGCCGATGTCGTCGTTGAGTATAGCACGCTAC
>JAUWQU010000438.1 GCA_030610965.1 Phycisphaerae bacterium | reverse complement strand
CCTCCGACGTTCTGCGTGTTCATCTCGCCGAAGCTGAGGCGGAATGCCGTCAGCGGGATGTAGATATTGCCCGCGATCCCGCCGCCCTGGCCGCCGGCGGGGTTGACGTCGGCGGGGGCCTGACCGGTGGGTGCCGGCCCGGACGCGGTGACCAGCCCGACGACGGTGTAGTACTTGCCCGCCAGCTTGATGTCCTTGCCCACGGGATCATCGACGGCGAATAGCTGCTCGACGACCTGCTGATCGACGACGGCGACCTTCTGCTGAAACTCCATGTCGATTGGCGTGAAGAACCGCCCGCGGAGCAGGTGGGTGGGGTGGACGTCGGGGTACCACGGCACGGTGCCTACAAGCTGCGCGGTGACCGTCCGGTTGCGGTAGATGGTCTGGCAGGTAACAAGGCGTTTGGGGATGACTTCCTTGACGTGCGGAATGGTCTGCCGCATCCGCTTGGCGTCGGCGTAGGTCAGGCCGTACGACTGCACTACGATGCCGCTGGACCGCGCAGCGCCGTTCTCGGCGGGCTTGACGCTCCGGAGGATGATGTTCCGCGAGCCCAGCCGGGCGATCTGCTCCTGCGCCTCCCGGCTGGCGCCTTCGCCGATGGCGAGCATCGCCACGACCGAGCAGACGCCGAAGACGATACCCAGCGCCGTCAGCGTCGACCGCAGCCGGTGCATCCAGAGGCTCTTGGCCCCGAGCTTAACCGTTCTTTTCAGCCTAAGAAGAAACATCTGCCATGCCGTATGGATTGTGTCGGTAATCGGTAGTCTAGCGACCGTTGCTCTCAATTCGTTCTATTTGGCCGTCGAGTACGTGGAAGACGCGTTGGGCGCGGTGGCAGACGTTGTCGTCGTGGGTGACAATCACCAGCGTCTTGCCCTGTCGATGGAGGCCGTCCAGCAGGTCGAGGATCTCCGTGCCGCTTCGCGAGTCGAGGTTGCCGGTGGGCTCGTCGCCCAGGATGATCAACGGGTCGTTGGCCAAGGCGCGGGCAATGGCCACACGCTGCTGCTGGCCGCCGCTGAGCTCCGTCGTGCGGTGCCCCAGGCGATCGCTCAGGCCGACCATCTTAGCCAGCTCGCGGGCACGCTTCTCGCTGGCGGCCTCGGAGAAGCCCTGGTAGATCATGGGCACCTCGATGTTCTCGATGATGTTCAGTTGGTGGATCAGGTTGTACGACTGGAAGATGAAGCCGATTTTCGCCCCGCGAATGGCCGACAGCTCGTCGTCGGAAACCTGCGAAACGTCTTGCCCGCCGAGCAGGTACCGGCCGGACGTGGGACGGTCCAGGCAGCCGAACAGGTTCAGCAGCGTGGACTTGCCCGACCCGCTCGGGCCCATGATGGCGATGTACTCGCCTTGCTCGATGGAGACGCTCACGTCGCGGAGGACCGTCAGCTCCGACGAACCCATCTGGTAGGTCTTGCGGAGATTTTCCGTCCGGACGATCGGCATCGCGGGGGCGATGGTCGGCGGATCGGAGCAATGGGCGGGGTCGGCGGCGGTCATTCTGCGTTGCCCGGCTTGGGTGCGGGCTTTGCGGTCCGGTTGGGGTCGGCGGGCTGCTTCTTCCCTTGCCGATCATCGGCCTCTTCGGTAAATCGGGGCGGGATAAGGGAGACGACGTCGCCGGCGGCCAGCCCGGACTTGATCTCCACGAAGCTGTCGTTGAACTGCCCCGTTTCCACCGGCCTGGCCTCAAGGCCCGCGGGCGTCACGATGTAGCACATCTTGGTTCTATTGCGGCTGGCGACGGCCTGGAGCGGCACGCAGAGGACGTCATTCAACTCGTCGATAACGATCTCGATCTTCGCCGACATTCCCGGCCGGAGGACGTGGTTCCGCCCTTCGATGGACACGTATGTGGTATAGACTTTCAGCCCGGTATTCGCCCAGCGGCTCTGCGCGTCGGGTAGTGGCGAGACGGTCTCGATCTTGCCGGGGAATACGCTGTCGGGAAATGGGTCGGCCGTGATGCGGACCGGCAGGCCTGGGCCGACTTTCTCGATCCACGACTCGTGGACCCGCACGATGGCGGCGACCTCGGTGGAATTGGGGATGGTGATGATTTTCTGGCCCCTGTGGACGATATCGCCGATCTCGATGGGGTCTCGTTCGCGGGCTTCGAAGTTCATGCTCGTGCTGTAGATGGCCATCCCCGGCGTCGTAGCTCTGATGGTGCAGGCGGCCAGTTGCGCTTCGAACTTCTCCTGCCGCTCCTTCTGGAGGGCGTAGGTCGCTTCGGTGCTGTTGAGCTGGGCCTGGGCCTGTGCCAGCTTGGAACGGACGCTGGCCTCCGTGCGGTCAAGGTGCCGCTTGGACTCCTGGGAAGCGCTGAAGAGCGTCTCGATCGCCTTCACCAGGTCGTACCGCATGAAGAGCGCCAGGGCGGTGTTCGCCTGCTGGAGATCGATCTCGGATCGCTGACGGGCGAGTTCGTCACTCTCCAATTCCGAGGCCGCAACGTATTGCTCGTCGTGCAGCCGCTTCGTGCCCCGCAGGCGGTTGTCGTCCCGCTTCAGGATGCCCTTGGCAAGCTTGATGTTGGATTCGAGCAGGCGCTTGGCCTGCAAGGCCGCTCCGCCCCACTTGGGGCTGTTGGGGTCGTTGGCCAATTCGCCGACCAATTCGGAGATGAGCTGCTCGGCCCGGCCGGGTGATTCCTCCGCCTTGAAGATCAGGTCCTCGGCCAGTTCCTCCGCGAGGTACTTGGCGAGGTCCATTCTGGCGAACTTCACGGCCAGCAGGGCCGCCTGCACGTCGGACTCGTTCTGCTTCCGCTGGATTTCCAGGGCTTCCTTGGCCTCGGTGAAGTCGGCTTCGGCGGTGGCGAAGGCGATCTTCTGCGCCGTGTAGTGTTCCTGGAGATCGGCGGTGTCGAGTTGGACGAGGATTCGGCCATTGCGAACGTCCTCAGGCGAGATGTAGGTCCCCTCGCGGATGACATCGACGATGGAAGACTGGCCTTCGACTTCGCAGATGTAGTCGGTGTACGACCGGGCCTGGATGTCCCCGGCCTGGATGACGCTGATCGTCAGGTCTCGCGGCTGGACCGTGTAGACCGCCCGCAGGTCGGCGGCGCCCGCCTTCGGGTCAAATGCACCCCAAGCCCATATCGCCCCGGCCAGCAGGCCGCTAACCAGGACGACGCCCGCCGCCGACAGGACCGGCTTGCTCAAAAATATACTGTCTTTACGTGCCATTATGGTCATTCTAACCCGCTTGCGGGCCAATCAGTCCTTCCTTGGTTCATTTTTCGCCGGGCGGGTTGTCGGGCCCGGAGGCTTCGCCTCGTCGGCGCCGCGCCGCAAGGCCTTCGCATCGGGCGCTTCCCACATGCCATCCGGGCGGACGCCCAGCAGGCCGGTGTCCCGGTAGAACCGCAGCGAAGCCAGCGTGAACTCCACCAGGGCGGCCGTCTTTGCGTTCTGCGCCTGCAGCAAGTCTTCCTGGGCGTCGAGGTAGTTCCGTGTGGTGGCCCGGCCTTCCTGGAGGAGGATCATCTGCATGTCCACGCGTTTGGCGGCCAGTTTCAGGCTGGTCTGCTGGATCTTATAGCTCGTGTGGGCCTCCAGCAGGTCGCGACGGGCCTGGCGAACGTCCAGCCGGACCTGGTCGACTTGCTCGTCGTAGGTCCGCTTGCTGTCGGCCAGCGCGATAAGTGCCTGGCGGTAGAGGTTTCGCTCCTGCTTGCGGTCGAGGGGCAGGTCCACGTCCAGCCCCACGCCGTACGTGCCCTCGCTGAACCTGAAGCGGGTGGCGTCCTTGGGGCCCGTCGATGAGACAGCGGCCCGGGCAGGCAGGTTCAGTTCGGCGCGGAGGGCATCGGCGGCGACCACGACCTTCCGCCCGGCGTCGTCCACGGCATCCCTGGTGTTGGCCAGGTCCAGGCGAAGCTCGATCCCGGCCGCGACGGCGGGATCCAGGGGCACGTTCGGGTCGGAGATTCCCTTGGCCTCGAGCGCCCTGAGTTCGTTGGGATCCAGCGTGACGTCGGCGTCGGCGGGCAGGGCCAGGCGGACCCTGAACTGATCGAGGACCGTCTTGTAGGCCTCGTTGGAGCGATTGTAGCGATCGAGTGCCTGGAGGGCTGACTGGCGGACCTCGCCGGCCTGGAACCGCGGCACTCGGCCGGTGTCGGCCATCATCTCCACGCGCCGCTGGTTGGCCAAGAGGTTCTGGTAGTTGAGCCTGTCGTTCTCGACGCGGTCGAGGGCCCGGAGCACGCCGTAGTAATCCGTGATGATCGATACCACGAAGGTCTTGCGGAAGCGGTTGAAGGAGCGGATCTGGTAGAATGCGTCCCGTTCGGCCTGGGTCAGGCCTTCCTGTGCGATCTTGCGCCCGAACCCGCGTAGCAGGGGCTGGGTAAAGCTGGCGCTGAGGACCGTAAACAGCGAGCTTCGCGAGTCGCCGGTGAGGTACTCCAGCCAATGCAGCGCGATCCCAACACCGACGGCGGCGCCGTCGGCGAGGGCCTGGTCCACCCGCAAGGCCCCGTCGGCGCCGACGGACTCGTCGCCGGCGTCCCGCGTGTAGTCG
>JAUWQU010000744.1 GCA_030610965.1 Phycisphaerae bacterium | reverse complement strand
CTAATCTGTGTAATCCCCATCCAGCTTCTTCTTTTCTCTTTATTCTTCTTCCGCGCCCTCCCGACGGGACCCAAGGTCTGCGAGAAATCCCCTTCTCCTTCTCACTCCCCCCGGAAGATCTTCGCGATCCGGGCCATGTCGAACTTGGGCGTGCGGTCGTAGTTGTAGATGCCGTTCTGCTCCTGCTCCACGTCCGTAAGCTGCGTGTAGCACCAGCCCGCCACGTGATCGAGGCTCGCCAGTCCGCGGACCATCCCGGCCAGGCGGGCGTAGAAGTCCTCGATGGTCTTGGGCTCCTGCCCGTAGCCCCACGATGTCTGGCTGTGAGGCCGGCGGTCCTGCGGTATCCACTTGATCCCGCCGAACTCGTCGACCAGGTAGGGCTGGCCCTCGTAAGGGGCGTCGAAGTCAGGGAAGTTTCGAAACACGCCCCCCTCCGGCGCAGGCGTGAGTATCTCGACCAGCTTTGCCGGGTCCTGCTCGTACTTGTGAACCGTGTACAGGTCCGTGTGGTAGTGGACATACCCGCTGGAGTCGTTGACCGGCCGGGTCGGGTCCAACTCGCGGGTAAGGTTGCAGGCGTCCAGGTGAAGTCGCTTGTGCTGCGGGCTGCCCCTGCCGCCGCTGGTCTCGTTGAACGGCGTCCAGGCAATGATCGACGGATGGTTGCGGTCGCGAACGATGATCTCGCGCCACTCGCTCAGGAAGTTCCAGGCGCTCTGTGCCTGCGTCTCGATCGAGCCCGGCGACCACATCGCCATGCCCCAACTGGCCGACTCGCCCCACGTCAGGTAGCCCAGCTTGTCCGCCCAGTAGTGGAATCGCTCCTCGAAGACTTTCTGGTGCAGCCGGGCGCCGTTGAAGCCCGCCGCCATCGACAGCTCAATGTCGCCACGCAGGGCCTCGTCGCTGGCGGCGGTCCATATCCCGTCCGGGTAGAAGCCCTGGTCCAGCACCAGCCGGAGGTGGATCGGCTCGTTGTTCAGCAGGATGCGGTTGCCCTCGACATGCACCTTCCGCAGGCCGGCGTAGCTGCCAACGCTGTCGATCACCCGGCCGGCGGAGTCGAGCACCTGGAGCGTCAGCTCGTAGAGCAGCGGCGACGCCGGCGACCAGCTTCGCGGCTCGTCGAGCCTTACCTCGCACCCGCGCCCGTCGGCCGCGGGGACCTCGACCGAGGCGACTTCGCGCGCAGCGTCACTGACGGCCACGCGGAATGTCAGGCCCCTGCCGGCGGCCAGGAAACGCGGCTCGATGAGGAACCGCCCGCCATCGAGGTCCGGCGTGATCCGGCAGTCGCGCAGGCCGTGCGGGGCGCCCGCCTCCATCCAGACCGTCTGCCAGATGCCCGTCGTCCGAGTGTAGTGGCAGCCGCGAGAGTAGTAGTCCGGGCACTGCTTGCCGCACGTCTGCCGGCCGGTACGCGGCTCGTCGCGAACGTGTACGACCAGGCTGTGCGAATCCCCGGGCGCCACCAGCGAGGTGATGTCCAGCGTGAAAGACGACGACCCGCCGCGGTGGCTGCCCGCGCACTTGCCATCGACGAAGGCCTCGCATTCGTAATCCACTGCCCCGAAGTGCAGCAGCACGCGCCGCCCGTCCCACCCGGCCGGGATTGCGATTATCCGCTGATACCACATGCACTCGATGAAGTCCACGTGCGCGACGCCGGACAGCACGCTCTCGGGGCAAAACGGCACGACGATGGGCCGCTGGAAGCCGCGGGACTCGTTGAGCTTCCGGCTGCGCCCGGACTTGCCCGCATCCAGCACGAACGTCCACGTGCCGTTGAGGTTTACCCAGTCCTCGCGACAAAACTGCGGTCGAGGATGCTCGCCACGCGGAATCTGTTCCAGTTCAGCCATCGAACGCTTCTCCCTTATCCGCCCCCACCAACCGCATCAGCGGCCCTGCGGGGGCTCGACCGTACACTCTAACGCCGGTACAGGGCTTGGGCAACGCCGGCCTGTGACCACGGCGCCCTGACTCCACTACGACAGCCATGCCGCCGACTGCGCATGGGATCGGCGGTACGGGAAAAAGGCTTGCACGGGGGCGCGGGGTAGGCTGACAATGTTTGGGGTCGGTTTGTTTCGGGTTTTCGGAAACGGTTACTGGAGCAGGAACTTGGCTGAGACGAATCAGAGTGATCGGACCGCGAAGTCGCAGGCGGCGTTTCGGCGCGGCTCGAAGGTGCTTGTCGGCGGGGTGAACTCGCCGGTGCGGGCTTTCGCGGCCGTGGGGGGCTCGCCGGTGGTTATCGAGCGGGCCAAGGGCTCGCGGATCACGGACATCGACGGCAACGAGTACGTGGACTACGTGGCGAGCTACGGCCCGGCGATTCTCGGCCACGCGCCGGAGGCGGTGGTGACGGCGATCTGCAAGGCCGTCCATCGCGGGGCGAGCTACGGCGCGCCGACGGAGTTGGAGACTCGCCTGGCCGAGGCCATCGCCGCGGCGATCGAGTCGATCGAGAAGGTCCGATTCGTATCCAGCGGCACCGAGGCCGCCATGAGCGCCATCCGCCTGGCGCGAGGGGCCACCGGCCGAAACAAGATCGTCAAGTTCGTCGGCTGCTACCACGGCCATGCCGATGCGCTGCTGGTTTCGGCCGGCAGCGGCGCGCTGACGCTTGGCGTGCCGAGCTCGCCCGGCGTGCCGCCCGGCGCCACGGCCGATACCGTCCTGGCGTCGTATAACGACCTGGCCAGCGCGGGCGAGGCCTTCGAGTTGAACAAGGGCCAGATCGCGGCCGTGCTGGTCGAGCCGGTGGCCGGGAACATGGGCGTCGT
>JAUWQU010000474.1 GCA_030610965.1 Phycisphaerae bacterium | reverse complement strand
CAGCGCGAGCTTGTAGGCCTCGAGCCAGCCGGCCGGGGTGTCGGCGGCGACATTTCCCAGCAGTCCGCGGCGGGCGATTTTCAGCGGCTCGACGGTCAGCTTGGGCAGCCGGCTGGTGCCGTCGACGGTCGGGTCCACGGTTCCAGTGACGGTAATGGTAAGGTCGTCGAGCGGGTGCGGGCCGAGTGCGGCGGCCAGCTCGCAGACGTCCAGCCTGAGCCGGCACGTTATGGTCTTGCCGGGGCTCAGGTATCGCGGCGCCGGCCAGACCACGAGCGGCAGGCGGGCGGCCTTGGCGATGGTCTGGCCTTTCGCGTCGGCGACTTCCACAGTCAGCGCCATGCGGGGGTTCAGTACGCCCATGTCGCCCAATGGCAGGTCCACGGCGCCGACGTTTTTCAGCGTGGCGGCCACCTCGATGGGATCTCCGCAGAGCAGCGACTCGGCGTCGCCAACGGTGGCAAGCTGGACGGAGATGCAGTTGTTCGGGTCGTCGACCATCGTCAGACAATCTAGCGGGAAGTCCTTCAGAAGGGCCTGGACCGGATCGTGCTGCTTGGGGACGGGCAATTCGACTTGGTGCCTGGCGGCGACCTTCCGCAGTTTCCGCACGGTCGGCCCGCCGCCGGCCAGCGGGGCCCCGGCAAGGAGGGCCTCGCGGAGCTTTTCCTTGTCGCCCGTGGCCGCGTATTGTCCGGCCAGCAGGACCGAGGCGTACATGTCCTTGCCGAGCAGTTTGGTCAGTCTTGGTACGGCCCGGTCGGCCTTGCCGCCGATAAGTTCAGCCGCGCCGAGGATTCGCTGGTATACGGGGTCGTTGGCATCGGCCTGGACGGCCAGGTTGGCGTAGATTATCGCCAGGTTGGGGCTCGGCTGGGTGACGGCATAGAACCATCCCAGTTCGGCCGAAAGGGCCTCGCCGGTAATGCCGGAAGACCTGCGGCTCTTGTAGGCCTTGGCCATTTTCTCGACGAGAAGCGCGGCCTGGCTGGTCTTTCCGGCCGCGGTGTAGGCCTCGATCAGCAAGCTTTCCAGGTCGGCGTTGTCGACATACATCGCGTGTGCGGCCTCGAGCGCCCGGACCGCCCTGGCCGGCTGGTTGGCGTCCAGCAGCGCGCTGCCGTACTGGATGGCCATCCGGGCGGGGATGTTCGCCCCCTGCCGGTCGGCCATGCCGGCCGACCATGCGGGGGCGTAGAAGATCATCGCCTTTTCGTACAGGCCGAGGTCGCTGAGTCGCAGGGCGACCTTCCACGCGGTGTCGAAGGCCCTGGGCTGGCCTCGGAGCATTCGCAGGTCCATTGCCAAGGAAGCCAGGAAGTCGTTGGGGTCGTTGATGCGTGCCCATGCCGCCAGCGGCCCGGCGCCGTAGGGGTCCAGCGTCAGGGCCCTTTTGGCGGCGTCGGCGGCGTCGGGGGTGCGCCCCTGTCCGAACAGCAGATCGGCCAGCGTGGCCAGCACCTGCGCTCGGGCGGGCTCGTCGAGGTCCTTTCGATCGGCCAGCGGTCTGAGGAATGCGTCTCGCTCGGTGACGTTCTGGAGCTTACTGAGGCGCGCGTTTATCCATCGCAGGCGGATGAGGTAATCTTTGGGCTGTCCGGCCAAGTACGACTCCATGGCTCGGACCTCGCCGTTGGGGTCGGCCTGGGCCAGGTATATGTCGGCCAGGAGTCGGCTGGCTCGCCAATCACCGGGCGCAAGCCGGTCGGCGAAGTGGCTCAGGGCCACCAGCCGACCGGCCCGCGCCGGAGTTGTCGGCGGGCTGCACGTCATATCCATCGCCGAGTTAAGGAAGCTCTCGGCGGCCAGGATCGCATCCTGGTTCGGCTGGGCCGGGCCGGGCGGCGCGGAACTCGCGGGCTGAGCCCCCTGGGAGGCCGTCACGTTGATCCAGGCGGCCAACAGTACAACCGCGACCGTTGCCTTCATGCTTCAGCCCTCATTTGTCCGGCTTTGGGTTGTGGCCCGCCAAAAACCGCTGTCGGTCGTCAGGAGCCTGCTACCGGCCTGATCGTGATAACCTTCGCTTCCTCGCCGCGCCGAACGAGCAGATTGATCGGCGCGGTCCGGTTGCCAGCCAGGGACTTCTCGACGATCTCCTTGAACGTGTCCGCCGTCGTGCCCGGCTGATTGTTGACGTTGGTGATCACGTCGTTGCCCTGGAGGCCCGACGAAGCGGCCGCGCTTTCCTTCACCATGCCAAGGACGACCAGCCCGGGAACCTTTGACGCGCCGCTCTTGTCGAGGAACTCATCCAACGCGACCTTCTCGCGGACGAGCAGGCCGATGGCCCTGTTGAAGTACTGCTTGGCCTCGTTGGGCCGAGTGGGCATCGCCTCGAGCTTGATGCTCACGTCCTTGGGGATCGTGCCGCTAAGGATCTGGAACTTCACGGTCGTGCCGACCGGCATCCGCATGAGCTGGCGGACGAAGTTCTTGACCGTCAGATCGGCCGTGGCCAGCTTCTCCAGCGGCTTGCCGTTCATGCCGACAACGATGTCGCCTTCGGTAATGCCCGCCACTGCCGCCGGCTGCTCGGGGATGACATCCTTGACCACGACAGCGGGCTTGTTTAGCTTGAGCAGACCAACCAGGTCCTTGTTGACAGCCTCGAACTTGTTGATGCCAAGCCAGGGCAGCCTCGCCACCTTGCCGTCTGAGGGAATGCTCAACAGGACGTGGACGAACTCCTCGACGGGCGTGAAGAAGGCCGTCTCCTGCTGGCTGAGCAACTGAAGCGGGGTCATGCCGCCTTTGGTCGGGGCCTCATAAGCCAGCGGAAGCTGCCGGCCGATGATGCCGACCGCCCGCCCATCGGCGGTGAACACCGGGGAGCAGGAGCCTGTAAGCCGGCCGCCCGACACGTAGACCAGGTCGTTGGGCACTCGCAGCTTGGACGATACGTAGGCCGTGCCGACATAGATGGGCAGGGCCGGATCGCTCATCATCAGGCCGACCGAGGCGACTTGGTCGCCGAGCTTGACCTGCGAGTTGCGGGAGAACTGGACTACCTGCCACTCGTGCTTCTCCAGGCACTGGACGAACCCGAGGCCCGTCCACGGATCGATGCCCAGCAGCTTGGCCTTGAGGGTCTTACCCTCGCCACCCGGCAGGACGATCTCGAAATCCTTGAGTTGCTCGACCCGCATCCGCGAGTCCAGCGATGTGGTCAGGAAGACGCCGTTGGCGGCGATGCAGACGGCCTGGCCGGCACCGGTCCTGTTGCCGGTCTGGAGCGTGACGGTGTACTTGACCACCACCAGAGACCCCGACGCCTTGGCGGCGACCTCACTGAGCAACATTGACGTCTGCGCCTGAGTCAGCGCGGGCACGGCCAGTAACAGGGCCACGCAGAAAGTTATGCACCGTTTCATTTCGGCTCCTTTGCCCTTGGTGGGCGGTTCAAGATTACACGCTCTGGCGTGTCGCGATGGCGACCTCAAGAAAAGATCTGACGTAAACTCCAAACCGCTTCGCAGGAGCCCCGAAAGCACACACGCCAAGCCCGCGGGCCGGCCCCTGTTACAGTCAATACGAACGCCGCGGGCCTGTTGTGCGTCAAAACTCCCGGAATGCGACTATCAAAAAAACGAAGGGCCGCTACAACGTACGAACCGGCCAGTTCTTATCATCGACCAATATGACCTTCGGCTTGAGCCCACGGGCCTGCTCGGCCGTTACGTACGCGTGCGACATTATGATGATCCGGTCGCCCACGTGAACCAACCTCGCGGCCGCGCCGTTTATGCAAACCGCGCCGCTGCCCGCCTCGCCGGGTATAACGTAAGTCTCGTGCCGCGTGCCGTTGGCCAAGTTGGCCACCAGTACGAACTCGCCTTCCACCAGACCCACGGCATCCATCAGGTCCTGGTCGATCGTGATCGACCCGATGTAGTCCAGGTCGGCCGAGGTAACCGTCGCACGGTGAATCTTTGCCCGTAGAACTTTTATCAACATCTCTTGTCTGAATAATCCTTTGTGCCGACAGCGGAGTCGCTCCAGGCTCGACGTTTACTATCCGCGAAGTCCACTAAACTCAATCTAAGGCTGGGTCCGGGCCAACACGTTCATTCTACCTGCCCGACGAGGCCGAGTCCACCAGGATGTTGTCGATCAGCCTGGCCTGGCCAAATCGCACGGCCAGGGCGATGAGCAACCTGCCGTCCGTGCTTTCGGCGGGCGTAAGTTCGTCCGGATCGACCGCCTCGACGTAATCCACAACGCCTTCGGGTGCGTGGGCGGCCAGGTAGGACAGGATCTCCGCGACCACGTCCGCCGCCTTCGGGCGTT
>JAUWQU010000278.1 GCA_030610965.1 Phycisphaerae bacterium | reverse complement strand
CATTAAAGTTATGGCCGGAACGGTTCTTGAGGTGGTTTGGGCGCAAAGAAGATGGCTGGCGCGCGGTTCGGGGTGTTGCGGAGGGTCATTCGGGGGGTCTGCAGCGCGGTTTGGCGCGGTTTCGGTGGTCTTTCGGGGGGTCGGCAGCGCGGTTTGGGGCGTCGAAAGGCCTGGTTCGGGGGTCTTTCGGTGGTCTCTTGTGGGTCGGAAGCGCGGTCTTGCGCGGTTTTGGCGTTGCCGAAACGCCTTTTGGAGGGTTTTTGGCGGGGGCGGGATGGGTTTTGGAGGGTCTTTGGAGGGTCTTTGGCGGGGGCGGGGGCTGTTGCGGTGCATCGCAAGTGTATGCGGAGTCGTCTTTTGAAGGGAAATTGGGCGAGGAATTGCAGGAGATTGCGCGTGGTTGGGCACTCCCAAGTTGTTGGCCGGGGCCGGCCGGGGGCGCGGAAGTTGCTGGTCGGTTGGTTTGTATGCATGCTTTGGCGGTTGGGGACAGTCCGGCGCACCTGTCGCAGAGCGCTGGCGGGGTCCGGCGGGGCTGGCCACGGGCGTTCTTTGTCGAACAGCTACCGGGCAGCCGTAGCGCATTGGAGGCCTCGGCGCGGCCTGGCCGTGTTGTTGCGGAGCGCTTACGGGCAGAGTTCGGGATAGACGCTCTTTATGTCCAACGTGTCGCCGGTTTCCTTCTGCAGGCCCAGCAGCGTTGCGAAAAGTTTGCGGACAGTGGCCTTGTGGGCGGGGTCTTCGGAGAGGTCCTTTACCTCGTCGGGGTCGTTGACCAGGTCAAACAGCAGGGCCTTTTTGCAGGCGGGGTATAGCAGAAGCTTGTGGCCGTCCTTGGTCACCATTCGCTGCACGCCCATGTATGCGCCGTAAACCGCGTCGTAGTTTCGCTCGCGCTGGCCGCGGATTATCGGCATGAGGGAGCGGAACTGCACGTGCTTGGGCTGGGCGATGCCCGCCAGTTCGAGCGTCGAGGGCATGATGTCCTGGAGGTATACGGGCGTCTGGAATTGCTTGCCCTTGGGCACTCCCGGCCCGACGACCATCAGGGGCACTCGGACGCTATGGTCGAAGAGGTTCTGCTTGCCTATCAACCCGTGGTGCCCGACGGCCAGGCCGTGATCGGCGCTGAAGAAGATGTAGGTGTTAGCCGCCTTGCCGGACGCCTCCAGCGCGTCGAGGATCCGCCCGACCTGGGCGTCCATGTGGGTGATGATGGCGTAGTATTCCTGGCGGTTGACCTTTACGGCGTACCTGGTCCTGGGGAAGGGGGCGAGCCTCTCGTCGCGCAGGCCCTTGCCGCAGCCGATGCTGTCCTTGTAGGGGTACTCGGGGAGGAAGTTGCTCGGAACCCTGACCTTCTCCAGCGGGTACTTGTCGACATACTCCTTCGGCGACTGGCGCGGGTCGTGCGGGGCGTTGAACGCCAGGTACATGAAGAACGGCTTGTCGCTGCCGGATGCCTGCTTGAGGAACCCGACCGAGTTGTCGCCGACGACCTCGCTCCAGTGTTTGCCGCCTTTCCAGTAGCCGCCGAAGCTCGTGTCGTAGGGCGACCAGGGGTCCTTCTGGCCTTCGATGGGGCGGTTGTAGCCCTGTCGCGTCTGGTTCGGCATGCCGCCGCGGACGTCCTCGACCACGTCGAAGGCCTTCTCGGCCGAGGCCTTTACGTGCCACTTGCCCGTCATGTAGGTCTGGTAGCCGGCCGCCTTTAGATGCTCCGACCAGAACCGTCCGGCGACGCGCTCTTTCTCGGCCGAGTTGTAGACGCCGTGGGCGTTCCAGAGGAACCGGCCGGTATTCAGCATGCACCTGCTGGCGACGCAGACGGCTCCGCCCCAGGCGCCCTGGTTGTAGGCGTGAGTGAAGGTCGTCCCGCCGCGGACGAGGCGGTCGAGATTGGGCGTCTCGACCTCGTCGTAGCCCAGGGCGCAGATGGATTCGTAGGTCTGGTCGTCGGCGAAGATGAACAGGAAGTTCGGCTTGTCCTTGTCCTGGGCCGCCATGAGCCGGTGGGCGCCCAGCGCCACTCCCGCGGCAGCCAGGCCAATGCGTTTGAGAAAATCGCGTCGGTTCATCGGTTTCCTTTCAATGCTAAGTGTGGCCTAGCCCGCGCGGGCCTGTAAAAGTCGTCCAGCCGCGCCCAGTTAGTCTAACCCGCCCGACGAGTCGCCGGACCGCCTGTCCGCCTGTCTGCCTTTGGGAGGAAGGTTTCCCACAAGCAGGTCGCGAGCCGCTTGCCGAATTCGCGTGTCCGGTCCGATGAGCGGGACGTGGCGACGGAGCCATGGATCGAACCGAGGCACCGGCTGCCCTCCTTCGCTGAAGCTACGGATGGCGGGCCGGCTACCACTATTGAACTCTGCGGTGTATTCGTATAATAAATGGTCTTGGCATGGTTGGCGGCCTGCCCGTCGTATGGGTTGGGCCGGGGCTTGCGAAAGTGTTACGACAGGCGACGTGACATGGCCTATATCAAGGATGCCACCAGGTTCGAAGGGCGGCTGGCTCCATATGCCCAGCGGGTCCAGGAGATGCTGGACCGGTTGCTGGTCGAGCCGGGCGCGGAGGCGGAACTGGACGAGGCGATGCGGTACTGCATCCTCGCTGGCGTCAAGCGTTTGCGGCCGGCGATCGTCTGGCTGAGCGCCGAGGCCGTCGCCGCCGGCCCCAGCGGCGTTGACTTGGCGGCGGCCGAGCGGGCGGCTGTGGCCGTCGAGTTGGTTCACGGCTACAGCCTGGTCCACGACGACCTGCCGGCGATGGACGACGACACTCTGCGTCGCGGCCTGCCCACGGCGCACGTGAAGTTCGGCGAGGCGATGGCGATTCTGGCCGGGGACGCGCTTCTGACGCGGGCCTTCGGCGTGCTGGCCGAGGCGCCGGCCCACCTGGCCGGGGCTTTGGCGGCCGAGTTGGCGGCCGGGGCTGGAGCGGCCGGCATGATCGCCGGACAGGTCGCGGACATGGGCCTCAGCCCCGTTGCAGGCGGGTTGGAAGGCGTACAATACATTCATGGCCGCAAGACGGCGGCACTTATCCGCGCGGCGGCCCGGATGGGTGGTGTGTGCGGCGGCGCCGACGAGCGGTCGCTTTTGGCGTTGTCGGACTGGTCGCAGGCTCTGGGCCTTGCGTTCCAGATGGTCGATGACCTGCTGGACGTGACGGCCAGTGCCGACGAGATGGGCAAGACGCCCGGCAAGGACGCCGACGCCGGCAAGCACAGCGCGGTGGCTGTCGTGGGCGTCCAGGCCGCCCAGAAGCTGGTAGGTCAACTCAGCGACCGGGCAGTGGAGTCGCTGGCGCCGCTGGGCGCCGCGGCGGATAGGTTGCGGGAACTGACGGACCTTCTGGTTCGTAGAACACGTTGACAGTCGCCATCAAAGATGATTATCACAGAGGCACAGAGGTCGCAGAGGTGAAAGGCTTATGATGTCCTTTCGTTGCGATTTCCGCGGCCTTCGCGATGGGAGTTTTCGCTGCTGGAGCCGAATCCCGCGGCTGGTGTAATAGAGAAACGAAAGACAATGGTCCCAATAAGACATCGAGTCTTGCGACCAGGAGCCTGAAGAGCCTTATCTCAAGGCCATTCGAGGTGAAAGAAGGATATAGTTGTCCAAAGAAGATTCAGAACCTGGCGAAGACATCCTGGCGCGTATATCCTCGCCGCGGCAGCTGCGTGGGCTGAGCAACGGTGAACTCCTTCGGCTTGCCGACGAGCTTCGCGAACGGGTCATCGGGGTGGTCAGCAGGCGGGGCGGGCACCTTGCCAGCAACCTCGGCATAGCCGAGCTGACGATCGCCCTGCACTACGTATTCGATTTCGCCAAGGATCAGTTGCTGTGGGACGTGGGCCATCAGTGCTACGCCCACAAGCTGCTCACGGGCCGGGGCGACCGATTCGACGGGCTTCGCCAGGCGGGGGGGCTCAGCGGCTTTCCGGCCCCGTCGGAAAGCGAGTACGACCTGTTCGCCACCGGACACGCCGGCACGGCCATCTCCACGGCGATGGGCCTGGCCTGGGCCGACAAGCAGCAGCAGGCCGACCGCAAGGTCGTCGCGGTCGTCGGCGACGCGAGCATCGCCAACGGCCTGTCGCTGGAGGCCATCAACAACCTCGGCCGGCTGGGCAGGCAGTTCTTGATTGTCCTGAACGACAACTCGATGGCCATCGACCGCACTCAGGGCGGCCTGGCCGACGTGTTGGACCGCGTGCGCATGACCAGCACGTACAGCGGCCTGAAGCACTCGGCCGAGCGGATACTCCAGCGCCTGCCGCTGGGCGAGGAGGTCACCGAGGCCCTTCGCCACATCAAGGAAGGCCTTCGCACGACGATTCAGGGCGGGAGGATATTCGAGGGGCTTGGCATAAGCTATTTCGGACCCGTTGACGGGCACGACATCCCCACGCTCATTCGCGTGCTGCGGTCGCTTTCGGAGATGGATTGCCCGGCCCTGCTGCACGTTCACACCGAGAAGGGCCGGGGCTGCAAGTATGCGGTCGAGGACCCCTGCCGTTTCCACAGCCCGTCGGCTTACAGGGTGGAAGCCGGGCAGGCCGTCTTCGCCGAGAAGGAAAGGCCCACCTGGACGGAGGTGTTCTCCAAGGCCCTGGTCGCCGAGGCCGAGAAGGACGACCGGGTCGTCGCCATCAGCGCCGCCATGCCCGACGGCACGGGCCTGGCCGATTTCCGCCAGCGTTTCGGCGACCGTATGATAGACGTCGGAATCTGCGAGTCGCACGCCGTTGCGATGGCCGCAGGGCTTGCAAAGGGTGGCCTAAGGCCGGTGGTCGCGATCTACTCCACGTTCATGCAGCGGGCGATGGATCAGGTATTCCAGGAAGTCTCGCTCCAGAATCTCCCGGTGGTGCTGTGCATGGATCGCGGCGGGCTCGTCGGCAGCGACGGGGCCGTGCATCACGGGACGATGGACATCGCCATGCTCCGCCCGCTGCCGGGGATTGTCCTTGCCGCCCCGGCCGACGCGGCCGAGATGCGGGCGGTGCTGGCCTTCGCGCTTTCCTGCGAGAACCCGACGGCGATCCGCTACCCGCGCGACATGGTGCCGGAGGACCTGCCAGGTCCGTGCCCTGCCTTTCAACTCGGCAGGGCGAGGGTCCTCCGCGAGGGAGACGACGGCACGCTGCTGTGCTACGGCGCGACGGTCGAGCCGGCCATGGTGGCCGCGAGGATACTGAGCGAGCAGCGACAGGCGGAGGTCGGCGTGGTCAACGCCCGCTTCGCCAAGCCGCTTGACGCGGCCTTGATAACCCGGCTGATCCAGTCGGGCAAGCCGATGCTGGTCTGCGAGGACCACGCCGTTGCCGGCGGGTTCGGCTCGGCCGTGCTGGAGTTGGCTGCCGACCGCGGCCTGCGCGCCGATCAGGTGCGTCTTGTTGGCCTGCCGGACCGGTTCATCAGCTTCGCGGCTCGGCAGGAGCAGTTGACGGAGGTGGGCCTGGACGCAACGCACATCTCAGCGGCGATATGGGAGCTGATCCACGCCGCGCGGAGCGGCACTGCAAGCAAATCCCTGTGAGCGGCGAATGGCGAATGTCCAATGCCCAGTGCAGGCCGATAAGTGATTAGTCTTGCTGGGAGCAAGCTCGTACGAAAACAACTAGCCGCAATTGACGAAGCGATCTCTGCTGAAATCAACGGGGAATAGTAAGCCCCGAATTCGCTATCTTATATTTTAAGGGCTGACCCCAACTGTCCCCTGACCCCAACTGTCCCCCCAACTGTCCCCAACTGTCCCCCAACTGTCCCAGGCCTACCTCGCGGCCAGGATGCGCAGCGCCACGTCCACCTCAAACTTCGGCGCGGCCAGCTTCCGCTGCCCGCCGGCGTGGTCGAAGCTTTCAGCCTTGTCCACCTTGCCGGTCCTGGTGTTCACCCACTCGGCCGCGTATTTGCCGG
>JAUWQU010000450.1 GCA_030610965.1 Phycisphaerae bacterium | reverse complement strand
TATAATCCGCCAGCTTGTCCGGCTGCATGACCGGGCGATGCTGTCCGGGGAATCCCGGGTTTCACATCTCAAGGCGCCGCAGCAGCGAAGGAGCAAACATGAACGGCATGGCTCGAAAGCTACAGGCGTTGGTCCTGATGGCTGGTGTGGCGGGCGGGGCTGTCCCGGCCGTCGCGGGCGAGGCGCCCCTGCGCGAGAAGACCCTTGTGGCCTGGGTCTCGCCGGCCAATCTTACCCAGCGCGGCAGCAGCAGTTTCTTTGCCCGCACGCAGCGGGACCCGCGCGGCTGGCTGTCATCGAGTTCATCGGCGGAGCCAAGATCAAGGACGGTAAACCAATTCTGGACGGAAGGACGGGATTCATGATCGGATCTTCAACAGACAATGGCCTGCCAAAGCGGGCCGCCATGCCGTCATCGCCGCTCTCGGACATCCAGGCGGCGCGCCGGCTGCGAGAACGCCTTCTGGCCGACCCGCACAGGCCTCAGTATCACTTCGCGATTCTGGAAGGCTACGCGATGCCCTTCGACCCGAACGGCGCGATCTTCTGGAACGGCAGATATCATCTGTTCTACATCTACCAGCAGCGGGGAGTGCATTGCTTCGGGCACGTCTCCAGCGTGGACCTCGTGCATTGGCGCCACCATCCGCCGGCCCTGCTGCCCACGCCCGACAGCCCGGAAAAGGGCATCTTCAGCGGCAACTGCTTCGTCAACAAGAAGGGCGAGGCGACGATGATCTACCACGGCGTGGAGGCAGGAAACTGCATCTCCACCTGCGCCGACAAGAATCTCGAAGACTGGAAGAAGCTGCCGGCCAATCCGATCATCCCGAACCCTTCCAAGGACGAGCCCAAGCCATATCGCTCGTGGGACCCCCACGGCTGGCTCGAGGGCGACACCTATTACGCCATCTTCGGCGGCCAGCGGGCGGCCATCTTCAAGGCCAGGCAACTGGACAAGTGGCAGTACGTGGGCGACCTGCTGCACCACACGGTCGAAGGCGGGAATCTGCGCGAGGACATCTCCTGCCCGGACTTGTTCAAGCTGGGCGACAAGCACGTGCTGGTCTGCATCAGTCACCGCCTCGGCGCGCGGTACTACGTGGGCGACTGGAAAAACGAGCAGTTCCACCCGGAGTTCCACGAGCGAATGAGCTGGGTGGACAACGCGTTCTTCGCGCCCGAGTCATGTTCGGACGACAAGGGCAGGCGGATCATGTGGGCGTGGATATTCGACCAGCGAAGCCGCGAGACGCAACAGGCGTCCGGCTGGTCGGGGGAGCTTTCGCTGCCGCGAGAGCTGTGGCTGGGCGATGACAAGACACTCCGCATGCGGCCGGTCGAGGAACTCAAGCAACTGCGATACAACGAGCGGACCGTCGAGAACGTCGCCCTCAAGGCCGGCAAGGAAGTAGTGCTGGACAGAATCTACGGCAACACGATCGAATTGCTGGTCGAGATCGACCCACAGAACGCCAAGCAGTGCGGCGTGAAGGTCTGCCGTTCGCCGGGCGGCGAGGAGCAGACGCTCGTCTACTACGACGCGGCCGAGAAGAAGCTCAAGATCGACGTGACGAAGGCAAGCCTGGGCGAAGGGCCCAAGAACGTCGAGGCCGGGCCGTTCGAGCTCAAGAAGGGCGAGACTCTCAAGCTGCGGGTGTTCGTGGACAAGTCGGTGGTCGAGGCCTTCGCCAACGACCGCCAGGCGGCGATGCGGCGGATTTACCCAACCCGGCCGGACAGCGTCGGCGTGTCGCTGTTCTCTCAGGGCGGCGGGGCAAAGGTCCGTCGCGTGACGGCCTGGGAGATCATGCCCAGCAATCCCTATTGAGGCGATCCGACCGCCCTATCGCCACATCAAGGTACGACCGCATGAACAACCGCTCGATCGACGAACACCCATGGCGCCAGGCCCGGGCCGCCATCACGGCTCGGCGCATCACGCTCTGCCTGCTCGCGATTGCCGCAAGCGCCTGCACCGAGGCCTCCTTTCCACCGGACGGCAGCATGGACCCCAAGGCAATAGTCTCGCAATACATGGGGCGGTTCACCGAGCCGCCAAGGCAAGTCCCTTCCTTCCATTCTGTAGACGGCCCCATCACCGGCAACGGCGACATAGGCCTTACCGTCAGCGGCCCGCCCGAGTGCCAGAGGTATTGGATCTCCAAGAACGATTTCTGGAAGTCCGGGCCGGACTTCAAGCAGTGCGGACCAAGCCTGATCGGCGGGATAGATGTCCACGCAACCGCACTGAAAGGCGCCTCCTATGACGTCAAGCAGATCCTGTATGAGCCTGTAATAGCCTCCACCTTCTCAGCGGCGGATAATACGGTGAGCATGGAAGCCAGGGTCCTGGCCACCGCAAACCTCATAGCCCTGGACCTCAAGGCAAGCAATGCTCCCGTTCTGGTCGAGCTTGACCTTTGGGCCAAGGACGGATACGGCTCGGTAACGGCCAATGGGCACACGGAAGGCGTCTTCTGGGTTACAAGGTCATTCAACGCGGACAATCTGCTGTATCCGACGGAAGCAACCATCGCCCTGCGCATCAGCCCATCCGGCGGTACGTCATTTACACTCGAGCCGGGAAAGCCCGTCACCGTCATCGCCTCGGTGATGACCAACCACGAGTCGGCCGATCACACGGCCCTTGCCCGCCAGGCCGCGGGCAAACTGACCCCCGCCGACGTTCGCGAGTTGAGGGCCAGGCACAATGCGTGGTGGCGGGGCTTCTGGGCCAGGTCATATGTCACGATCGAAGACAAGCTGATCGAGAAGCACTACTACGCCTCTCTCTACATAATGGCCTGCTGCAGCAGAAACGCGAATTTTCCGCCGGGCCTTTACGGCAACTGGATAACCATGGATCGCACGGCCTGGGCGGGCGACATCCACCTGAACTACAATCATGAAGCCCCCTTCTGGGCCCTCTATTCCTCGAACCGTGTCGACATCACCGATTCCTACGATGCCCCATTGCTGGAGCATGTGGAGATTTTCAAGCAGAACGCGCGGACTTACCTCAACAAGAAGGGAGCCTACGCAAGCGTTGGCATCGGGCCAAAGGGCCTGACATCCCGGTTCTTCGACAAAGAGGGAATGGACAAGGTCTACAAGAAACAATGCCCGGATGGCTCCTATTACCACCTGGCGGGCCAGCCCATGTTTCTCGGCCAGAAGAGCAACGCCGTGTTCGCCGCCACGAACATGATCCTGAGGTATCATTACACCTACGACCGTGCTTACATTGAGAAGGTGTATCCTTACCTCAGCGAGGTGGCGGCGTTCTGGGAGGACTACCTTGTCTGCGAGAACCGAAGATATGTCATTTATGATGACAGTTTCGGCGAAGTGGGCCCATGGCAGGGCAAGGGCTGGGACAAGCGCTACGGCGACTTCAACCCCATCGTGTCGCTGGGGCTCCTCCGGGTATTCTTCAGGGCGATGATCGACATCAGCCAGGACCTTAATCGCGATGAGCGGAGGCGGCGGCAATGGTCGCACATCCTCGCCAACCTGAGCGACCTGCCCGTTTCGTCGCAAGATGGCAGAAAAAGGTTCCGGGCGTGCGAAGGGGGAAACGGCTCGGCGTCGGGGATCGTCGGCCTGAACTGGGTCATGCTGCACGGCCTGGTCTTCCCGGCCTGCAATATCGGCCTGAGCAGCGAACCCGAGCATCTGAACATGATCCGCAACGACATGAGGGAATGGACCGACAAGGTCTGGGTGGACCACGGCAACGCTTTTCAAACGTTGTTTATCAGCGCGGCCCGCGTCGGATACGACCCCGACTTCCTGCTGGCCAAGGCCAGGGAAAAAATCGCGAAATACTCCTATCCCAATCTATGGATTCGCGCCGGCGGCGGCGGAATTGAAACTTGCAGTGGAATACCAGGCCTGATCAACGAGATGATGTTGCAGAGCCACCGCGGCATAATTCGCGTATTCCCGGTTTTCCCATCCGACCAGAAGGCTGCCTTTTACCGGCTGCGAACCTTCGGGGCGTTTCTTGTGTCAAGTGCGATCGAGGCCGGCGTGGTCCGGCATGTTGTCATTGAGAGTGAAAAGGGAAGGCAGTGCAATATCGTCAATCCCTGGCCGAACTCCGAGGCGAGGCTGCTTCGCGACGGAAAAGCCGCCGAGGAAGTCTCGGGCGACATATTCCGTTTGACGACGAAGCCCGGAGAGAAACTGGTTCTGATGCCGATCCCACCATCCTAACGCGCGGAGGGGCCACTGTCGCCAACTACCGCGGGCCTGGCGCGTGCATCCGAACTCATGCTCCTGCCCGGCGCGCCGATTAGGCGGTTGACAGCAGGCTGCCTGCCAAGTACATACATTATCGCGTTAGCCGGGCGAACGATCCGCGGGCCTGCGTACGGGCAAGCATCGGCGGCACTTCGGCAGGCAGACAAGGTCACTGGAGAA
>JAUWQU010000690.1 GCA_030610965.1 Phycisphaerae bacterium | reverse complement strand
GTCCGGCGGGAGCGTGTTCCTCTGGGGCGGCAAGGGCATCGACATGGCCTTGACGCCCGACGCCGCCTGCGCCATCACACGCGACGGCGTCGAGGTGATCGACCGCCGGGTCTGGGACGACGCCGGACGACGCATCGCGCGGGCCGAGGCCGAACTGGCCCGGGTCGGAGCCATCACCGCCGCCACGAAGGCGGGCTGGTGCTTCCCGGACAGCATCCCGCTGCCGGACGTGCATCTTTCGGACCTGACGCCTACCAAGACGACCACCGGAGGGGGAGATGTTCGCCGCGACAAGTCCGTCAGGGGCAATCCGCTACGGATCGGCGGACTGAAGTACGATAGGGGCGTGGGCGTCCGTTGCCGGTCTGAACTGGCCTACCCCATCAAGCCGGGCTATCGGCTCTTCGTCGCCACCGTTGGCGTCGACGACGAAATCGGCCAGCGCGGCTCGGTGGTCTTCAAGGTGTTCATCGACGGCCGGGAAGCTTGCAAGACCGCCCAACTGACCGGCAAGAACGCACACTGGAACATTCACGTGCCCATCCCCGCCGGCAGCAAGGAAATCCGCCTTCTCGCCGATCCGGGTGACGACGGCGATAATTATGACAACGCCGACTGGGCCAGCGCGGGCTTTGTCACCCGGCAGACCAAGCCGGTTGCGGCCGCGGCGCTGACCGACGAGCAGAAGCGCCGGAAGATCGCGAAACTCCAGACCCAGGCCGCATCCGCAGCCAAGGCGCTGGCCCGCGCCAAGGCCGACCGCGTAGCCAGACGCTTCGCCCTGCCCGGCCGGGTCAGCATTATCCGGGCCGGCCAGATGGTATTCGCCGGCGGCAGCGGCGACGTGACGGCGCTGGATGCTCGCACGCTCGAGAAGCTCTGGTCCGCCAAGGTCGAGGGCCGGGCCGTCGGGCTTGCCGTCGGCGGGGGCCATCTCCTGGTCAGTACCGACGCCGGCGGCGTCTACTGCTTCGCTGCCGGGCGGATTGCCCAACCCAGGCGGATTAGCGCCGGCGGCGGTGCGAAACCGGCGGCCCCTCCGGACAACTTCGCTGCTGCGGCGCGGAAGGTCGTCGCCGCAACGGGCATCATCAAGGGCTGGTGCCTTGTCCGCGACTGCGCCTCGGGGCATCTGGCTATCGAACTGGCCCGGAAGACCGAGTTGAAGATCGTCGCGCTGCAATCCGACCCGAAGAAACTCGCCGCCGTGCGGCAGGCGGTCGAAGCGGCGGGGTTGTTGGGCGTCCGCATCGCCGTCGAGCCGTGGGGGCCGGAGGAGTTGCCGGAGTACTTCGCCAACCTGATCGTATCCGAAGCCGAGTGTCTCGCCGGCAAATCCGGTGCGCTGCCGGATAGTTACGCGCGCTTGCTGCGCCCCGAAGGCGGCGCGGCTGTATCCTTCGCCCGGCAGTCCGACGGCATCGCCGTGCGGAAACACGTCCGGGGCAAACTCGCCGGCGGCGGTAGCTGGCGGGGGCTGTACGCCAACCCGCAAAACACCGCGTGCTCCGATGACACCCTCGTCAACGGCCCGCTGGGCCTGCTGTGGTACGGAGAGCCCGGGCCGGTGGGCATGGGCGAACGCCAGGGGCGGGCGATGAGCCCGTTGGCGATGGGCGGGAGGTTGTTCATTCAGGGCGGCGAGAACCTGATGGCCTGCGACGCCTACAACGGCACGGTGTTATGGAAGCGCGACCTGCCCGGCGCGGTCCGCGTCCGCGTCGACGTCGACGGCGGCAACGGGGTGGTCGGCGAGGCCGGGCTGTTCGTCGCGGCGTTCGACGACTGCCTCCGCCTGGATTCGGCCACCGGCAAAACGATCGGAACCTACGAACTCCCGCCGGCCGAGGGCCAGACGCCGCGGCGGTGGGGCTACCTCTCCGTCGTCGGCGACGTCGTGCTCGGCACCGTCGCCAAGCCGCTGCAGCAGCCGTACGGCGCGGTATGGGGCCTGATGCTCGAAGCCGACCGCGCCCGCCGCAGGGGCCAGGAGCCCAAGCCCTACAAAGACCCCAACCCCAATCCCCGCCGACCGAGCCGAATGGACGGCCAGCAGCTTCCGCCGCCCGACCAGGACACGCGTCGGGCCATGCAGCGCGGCGGGGAGTTCTGGAGGAAGATGGATCGGTTCCCCTCGTGGGGCAGTCGGCCGGCGCCGGCGGGCGAGGAACTGGCCGGCGTGATGAGCGGCGACTGCCTGTTCGCTCGCGATGTCAAGACCGGCAAGCTCCTGTGGCGACAGGAAGCCAAAGACATTCCCAACATCTGCATCGCCGCCGATGAGGGGGTGGTCTATTTTGCCGCCTCGGCCGATGACGACCAGCGAGCCGCCGCGGCCGCCGAACTGCGGCGCCTCGCGACCGACGGCATATATGAGCCCGCCGACAAGCCCGCCACAAGGCGGCCGGACGTGCGGTGCATCACCGCCGTCAAGATCGACGGCGGAAAGGTTCTGTGGCGAAAGGTCGTCGACGTGACCGGCTGCGGCGGAAACAAGACGGGCATGGCCGTCCAGGACGGCGTGCTCGTGATCTTCGGGCACTACAGCAACCACGACACCGGGTTCTTCAAGGGTGGCCAACTGAAGTGGCGGCGGATCACGGCCCTGTCCACCGCCGATGGCGGGATGCTCTGGTCGCGGCCGCTGAACTACCTGCGCCGCCCGTTGATCGTCGCCGATACGATCATCATCGAGCCCCGCGCCTGCGACTTGCGGACCGGCAAGATCAAGATGCGAACGCACCCAATCACCGGCGAGCAGGTCCCGTGGGAGTTCCTCCGGCCGGGCCACTCGTGCGGCGTGACGTCGGCATCCGCCGACGCCCTGTTCTACCGGTCGTACTGCGCCGCCATGGTCGGGCTGACGGACGATTCGGGCGTGAGCCTTTTCGGCGCCATCCGCCCGGGCTGCTGGATCAGCATGATCCCCGCCGGCGGGGTGATGCTGATGCCCGAGGCCAGTAGCGGCTGCACGTGTTCGTTCCCTATTCGCTGCTCGATGGCGCTGGTCCCAAAGCCGGGCCGGCGGATTAACGACAGCGCCTTGTTTATCGACAACGCCCCCGTTGTGCCGG
>JAUWQU010000315.1 GCA_030610965.1 Phycisphaerae bacterium | reverse complement strand
AAGCTCGTGCCATACGCCGCACCCAGCCAAAAGGCCAGTATGGTCAAGGTCGCCACCCTTCGGCTGCGCACCTCCCCCAACGGGGCGCTGGCGCTGCTGGAGGCGCTCGGCCCGGACGCCGTCTCGGCCGTGCCCACCATCAAGGAGTATCACGACTCGGCTGACAGGTCCCAGAAGGCCTACATCGACCGACACGTCCTGCCGGCAATTCAACCTGCGGAACCCCCGAAGTAGACAACCGAGTGCAATTCGCCCAATGGACCAGAAGTACATACGTAATTTCAGCATCGTAGCCCACATTGACCACGGCAAGAGCACCCTGGCCGACAGGATGCTGCTGCTCGCCGGCTCCATCACGCAGCGAGAGTTCCGCGATCAGATCCTCGACGACATGGACCTCGAACGCGAGCGGGGCATCACCATCAAGGCCTCGGCCGTGACGATGACGTACAAGCACACCGATGGCCAGACGTACATGCTCAACATGATCGACACGCCAGGCCACGTGGACTTTCACTACGAGGTCAGCCGGTCGCTGGCGGCATGCGAGGGGGCGCTGCTCGTCGTCGACGCCGCGCCGGGCGTCGAGGCCCAGACCGTCGCCAATGCCCACTTGGCGACGAAGGGCTCACTGACAATGGTGCCGGTGGTCAACAAGATCGACCTGCCGGCGGCCCGTCCCGAAGACACGGCCATGGAGATCGAGAACCTCATCGCCGTGCCGGCGGAGGACTGCATCTTCGCCTCGGCAAAGAGCGGCAAGGGGATCGACTCGATGATGGCGGCCATCGTCGAGCAGCTCCCGGCGCCCAAAGGCGACCCGGATGCGCCGACGACCGCACTTATTTTCGACAGCACGTACGACGACTATCGCGGCGTGGTGATATACGTGCGAATGTTCGACGGTCGGCTCAAGGTCGGCGACAAGATCCGCATGATGGGCACCGGCGAGGAATACAACGTCACGGACATGGGGAAGTTCTGCCCGCGGGCGGTGCAGGTGAAGGAAATGCTGGCCGGCGAGGTCGGCTACGTCGTGGCCAACATCCGCACCGTGTCGGCGGTTCACGTCGGCGACACGGTGACGCTGGCGAACAGGCCCGCGGCCGAGGCGCTGCCCGGCTATCGACCGCCGCAGCAGATGGTCTTCTGCGACTTCTACCCGGGGCCTACGACGCAGTTCCCCGATCTTCGCGACGCGCTGGAAAAGCTCCAACTGAACGACTCGTCCCTGACGTACCAGGCCATCAGCGCCGATGCGTTGGGCTTCGGTTTTCGCTGCGGCTTCCTGGGCATGCTGCACATGGAGATCGTCCAGGAGCGGCTCGAGCGAGAGCACGGTATAGAGGTGGTGCAGACCGCGCCCACCGTGCCGTACCAGGTGCTGACGGCCAAGGACGAACTCATCGAGGTGGACTCCGCCGGCGACCTGCCGGCGCCGAACTTTGTCCAGGAAATCCGCGAGCCGATCGTGAAGGTGGACCTGATCATCCCGGCCGACTCCATCGGCGGGGTAATGCAGCTTGCCGAGGACAGGCGCGGCGAATACGTCGAGACCGAGTACCTGTCGAAAGAGCGCGTGATCCTGACCTACCACCTGCCGCTGGCGGAGATCATCTACGACTTCTACGACAAGCTCAAGAGCGCCACTCGCGGCTACGGCACGATGGACTACGAGATCGTCAACTTCAGTGCCAACGACCTGGTGAAGCTCGACATCATGGTCAACGGCCAGCAGGTGGATGCACTGTCGGTGATCGTTCACAAATCCAAGGCCGAGAAGCGCGGGCGAAGGCTGCTGATCCGCCTTCGCCGGGAGATATCGCGGCACCAGTTCGAGATTCCGCTCCAGGCGGCCATCGGCGGGAAGATCATCGCCCGCGAGACGATCACGGCCCTGCGAAAGAACGTTATCGCCAAGTGCTACGGCGGCGACGTCAGCCGAAAGCGCAAGCTGCTGGAGAAGCAGAAAAAGGGCAAGAAGCGGATGAAGATGATCGGCAACGTCGAGATCCCGCAGAAGGCCTTCATGGCCGTCCTCGAAGTCGGCGACGACGACTGACAGCCGAGACACATATTCGCCAAGAGAACAGACTTCAGCCCAGCCTGACATCTTGCCGAGTTCCGTCCGCAATAGTGGACCAAGTTAGCCCGGCAGACCGGGATCGCGTCGGAGTCGCGGGCGGCTGTTCCCGATATATCATGGCGACAGCAGGGAAGGAGTGAACAACTGATGGATACGGTTGAACACAGATGGGAAGTTGTTGAGTGGAGGCGGCCATGGCACGCATAGAAGGAATGAGAATCAAGAACTTCCGCGCGTTGAGTGATGTGACGTTGGGGAAACTCTGGAATCTTCAGGCCGCTGCGCCTTTGACACCCATGACGGTCGTGATTGGCAAGAACGGTGTGGGAAAGAGCTCCCTTTTCGACGCCTTCGGTTTCCTGGCGGACTGTCTGCGCACTGGTGTTGAGGAAGCTTGCGATCTGCGCGGTCGCGGAGGATTCCATCGCATAAGGTCACAAGGCCAGGACGGTCCGATAGAGTTTGAGGTTTACTATAGGGAAGCTGGCAATGCCCGGCCCATTACCTACGAAATAGCGGTCGGCGTTGATTCCACCGGCAGGCCGTACGTGGAAAAGGAACGACTCCGCCAGCGGCGAAAGGGCCAAACGCATGGCCGGCCGTTCTCTTTTCTGATTCTGAACGAGGGGAAAGGCGTTGCCTGGAAGGGCGAAGAAGAAGGCTTTTCGATTGACGTAGACAAAGAGCCGTCCGGTTTGCTCGAACTGATGGACTCCATCATTAAGGGCGACTACGAGGAAAGCAGGGAAACCGAGATCGTGGAGCTCGAAGATAAGCGCAAACTCGGCATCGCCACACTAGGATCGCTCAAGCAGCACCCAAGAATATCTGCCTTTCGACACTTCATTGAAGGCTGGTATCTCAGCTATTTCACACCCGACGCCGCGCGCAGCTTGCCCCTTGCCGGCCCGCAGAAGCATCTGAACATACATGGTGACAATCTTGGGAATGTCATCCAGTTCATGGAACGCGAACACCCGAAGAAAATGCAGGCTATTCTTGATCGGATTGCCACCAAGATTCCTGGAATTAAGGAAATCGATACAGACAAGACAGCGGATGGCCGTCTCTTGCTGCGTTTCAACGACAAGGGTTTTGAAGACCCCTTCTATTCACAGCAGATGTCCGACGGAACGCTGAAAGTATTTGCCTACTTGTTGCTTCTCGAAGATCCTGTGCCTCCGCCGTTCCTTTGCATCGAAGAGCCTGAGAATGGACTCTATCACAAGCTGTTAGAGGAGCTGGCGAAGGAATTTCGCATCCACGCCACCGGAAAGAAAGGCGGCTCGCAAATCTTCATCACCACTCATCAGCCATATTTTGTTGACGCGATGTCCCCGGAGGAGGTTTGGGTTTTGGATAAGGGCGGGGACGGCTTTTCCACTATCAAGCGGGTTAGCGACGACGCAACTGTGCAGAATATGGTCAAAGAAGGACTTCCCTTGGGCGGGCTGTGGTACAGCGACTATCTGGATGCGAGGTGAACCGATGCACTTGGAGATACTCGTTGAGGATCAGTCCGGCAAGAAAGTGCTCGACATTCTGGTCCCCAAGATTGTTGGGGACACCGCCACCTTTAGAGTACTTTCATACAAAGGCATTGGGCGGATACCAAAAAACATGCGTAATCCGCGCGATGCCAGCAAACGCATCTTGTTGGATAATCTGCCCAAACTCTTGAAAGGGTATGGAAAGACATTTGCCGGCTACCAGGATTATCCGGCGGCCGTAATCCTTGTCTGCGATCTTGATGACAAGTGCCTGAAAATGTTGCGCGATGAACTCAACGGAATCCTAAACGCCTGTAATCCCAAACCGGAAGCCCGCTTCTGTATCGCAATCGAAGAAGGCGAAGCTTGGTTCTTAGGTGATTTGGGTGCGATCAAGGGGGCATACCCGAAGGCCGATAATGCCGTTCTGAAGTCCTATAAGAATGACAGCATTTGCGGAACATGGGAAAAGCTGGCAGATGCCGTTTATCCAGGTGGCTCGACAACATTGTCTGCAAAGGGATGGCAGGCCGTCGGAACGGAGAAATCAAAGTGGGCTGAGACAATTGCTCCCCGCATGGCAGTTGACAACAATCTGTCGCCAAGTTTCCGCCACTTCGTCACGAAACTCCAGGAGTTGGCTCAGGGGCCGGCAAGTAGAAAACGGTAGAAAAGATGTTCTCTGGTTCTTCAAGGGCTTTTTTGACTGAGTTATCAACAGGTATCTCCTTGTCCGAGTTGGATGACCCACGAGCCGTGCTTGACTTGGTTGCGCATGTGCAAAGCTTCGTCGTAGGGCTTCCGGTCTGCCACTATCAGGGGACACCTTACTATGTTCTCGCCTTCTCTGGCCTACCGGCCCGGCCGGGACGCGACCTTATTACAAGTCCTTGACGCTGAGTAGTTTCTTCTTTGCGGTGGTCTTCTCGATCGCGGCGATTCCCGCATCCAGGCCGGCGTTGGCGGCGGCCGCGCGGTTGGGCTTGTTCATCGAGGCCAGTTTGGCCTTGAACGCCTTCAGACACGGCAGGTACGCCTTGGTCGCCGCGCCGTAGTACTCGGCCATCTTCTCTAGGCACCCGTCGGATCATACGTTGCGGACCGCTGGTGATGCTTCGGCCATACCAACGGCGCGTGAGATTGCTGTCACTTCTCCTCGGGTTTCTTGGGTGTCTTGGGTTTCTCGTCCTTCTTGGGTGTGTCGCCCTTGTCCGGTTTGGGGGCCTTCCCCGTGGTCGAGCCCTTGGCCGGCGAGATGAAGACGAACCGCTTTCCGCCTGCCCTGTCCGTTACCAGCAGCCTTATGCCGCTGGCGACTTCGGGGGCGGAGATGGCTTTGGCGAACTCGGCGGGGCTGTTGACGGCCTTGCCCTGGACTTCCGTGATAACCATGCCTGGCGCCAGGACCTGGTCGGCCGCGTCGCTGGCCGGATCGACATCGATGATGATCACGCCCTTGGTGGACGGCTTGTAGCCCAACCGCTTGCGGAGGTCATCGCTCAGGGCCTGGACCTTCAGGCCGAATCGGTTGGCCTTGGCGGTCGGGCGCTCGCTGCCGGGCGGCTCCTGGCCGAACGTCGCGGCCAGGTCGCCGGGCCTCTCGCCCAGCATGACCTTGACGGTTCTTGCCTTGCCGTCGCGGTAGACCTTCAGTGGGTACTCCTTGTCCGGGCGAAGATGCGCCACGGCGTTGCGCAGCTCGTTTACGTTCTTGATGGCCTTGCCGTTGACGGAGACGATGAAGTCACCGACCTTGAGCCTGGCCTTTGCCGCCGGCGTGTCGGCGGCGACCTGGCTGATAAGCGCGCCCTCGGTCCCGGGCAGTTTGAAGCTCTTGGCGAGGTTCTCATCGACGTTCTGGATAATCACGCCGAGGAAGCCGCGGGTCACCTTGCCCTTGTCGATAAGCTGGTCCATGATCTTGCGGACCATGTTGGACGGCACGCTCAGGCCGATGCCTTCATTAA
>JAUWQU010000456.1 GCA_030610965.1 Phycisphaerae bacterium | reverse complement strand
CCCCAGGTACGCCAGATTGCCTACGACGCACACTTGGTATACAGAACCAAGCGTGTCGTAGTAGCCCACCTGTACCGGCGCGGCCGGGTTCGACACGTCAATGATCCGCACGTCGTCGTTGTCCGCCACATACGCCAGCGTGCCGACGACCTCCACGTCCCAGGCTTTGCCCGGAGTGTCGTAGTGGCCCACCTCAACCGGCGCGGCCGGGTTCGACACATCGATGATCCGCAAGCCGGATGTGTACTCCGCCACGTATGCTAGAGTGCCGACGATCTGCACTCCAAGAGCCCGGTCCGGCGTGTCGAAGGTGCCTACCTCGAAAGGCGCAGCCGGGTTGGAAACGTCGATGATTCGCAGGCCATCTCTGTCATCCGCCACGTACGCCAACGTGCCCACGACCTGCACGTCGTAAACATCGTCCGACGTGCTAAAGTAGCCTGCCTGGAAGGGCGCAGATGGGTTGGAAACGTCGATAATACGCAGGCCCGCAGAGCCGTCGGCCACGTACGCCAAGCTGCCCACAACCGTCACGTCGTGGGTGCGATCGCCAGTATCGAAGTTGCCCAGCAGCACCGGGGCAGCCGGGTTAGACACGTCGATGATCTGCAGACCTTCCTGGTAGTCCGCCACATACGCCAGCGTGCCCACTACTTGAACGGCCGTAGAGTAGCCCGGCGTATCGACATCGCCCACCTGGACAAGCGGGGTCGGCGCGACAATCACATCCTCGGCCGTGAAGGTGGCCGGGTCGATCGGCTGGTCAAAGGTCACCTCCATGTAATCTACGCTGGTGCCCACTACCCCATCCGGCTGATGGCCAACGATCCGCGGACCGTACTCGGCCGTCAGGGCCGCGGATGCCGTCGGCCCAATGTTGCCGGCCTTGTCGATGGCTTGTACTTCGAATGATGCGCTCTGCCCGTCGGCCAGGCCCGTGATCGCCCGGGTTTCCAGGCTGTCGGCCCAATCGTCGCCGGCTGCTCGGTACTGGTACTTCCAGATGCCGTTGGCGTCGGCCGCGGCATCCCAGCACAGCACCGCGCCGTCCAGCCGAAGGTCCGTCGGGGACTCGGGGGCGGTAAGGTCCACCACCACGTCGAGCGATGACGCCGGACCGACGAGGTCGACACCGTCAATCGCGCGGACCTCAAATGTGTGCCCGCCCTCGGTTGCCGTCACCGAGCCGGACAGCCCGGCCGCGACGATCCACGCCCCGCCGTCGAGGCGGTACTTGTAGCCCCCTATCCCCGCAATATCCGCGGGCGCCGACCAGGTGCACTCCAAGTCCGTCGCGGCCGTGCCGTTGTCCGCGGGGCCCGTATCGTTGGCCAGAGCCAGGTCCAGCGGCGCCGGGGGCGGAGTTGTGTCCACCACGATCTGGACAGCATAGCGGTCTGCCCATGCCACGCCGCCGATGCCGTCGGCATTCTGGTCCATGGTGTTGCCGGCCAGGTCCGTAATGCCAGGCCCGATGCGCAGGCCGTGGGCGCCATCGGTCAGCAGCGAGGGCAGATCGACGCGCCAAGTCGTGTCGTTCACCTGCGTCAGCCCGGAAACATCTTGGAAGACCTGAAGAATCTTCAAGCCGCCTTCCTCGTTAGTCACGTAGGCCCGGTTACCGGAGATGGTCACGGACGGGCATCTGTCGGATATGTCGTAGGTTCTCGCCAGTTCTGGAGCCAACGGATCCGAGACGTCTATGACGCTCAATCCATGATGGTAGCCCGACACGAAGAGCCAGTCGCCGAACATGGCCATTCCCATCGCCTGGCTCTGCAAGGTGTGACTGGCGGCCAAAGTAGGATTGGTCGGATCGGATATATCGAGGATCACCAACTCGGCGTCGTACGTGGCCACGTACGCCAGAGAATCGCGAATCGCCACGCCATTCGCCTTGTCGCTCGTCCGGTAGCTTCCCAATATCACCGGCGCGGCCGGGTCGGAAATGTCGAATACGTTAAGCGAGTAAGCGCCGGCGACATAGGCATGATTCCCAATAGTGACAACATCGGCGGCGAATGTGTTCGTTGTCGAGCTACAGAAGACCGGCGACGCCGGGTCCGAAATGTCGTATATCACTGTGCCGCCGTAATTGTCTCCCAGGTACAGCAGGCCATCGGAAACCGTTACCTCCTCCACCCTCGGATGCGACCCGGCCACCGGAGGAATGGACCCCAGGAATTGCGGAGCGGTCGGATCCGAAACGTCGATGATTTGCACGCCCCGGTCATAGCAGGCCACGTAGACAATATTGCCCGACATCGCCAGATCGACGGCAATTCCGGGGGTGTCGTAGACGGCAATCTGCTCGGGCTGGGTGGGGTCTGAAACGTCCAAGATCTTCAGCCCGGTATAGTAGTCCGCGACGTACGCGAGATTGCCTGATACCGCAACGTCGTACGTATAGTAATTCGTTGCATGCCCGCCCAGGTAGACAGGCGCCGGCAGCAGGATATTCAGGTCGTCTCCACTGAACGTCGCCGGATCGACCGGCTCGTTGAACGTCACGGTGAACGAGGAGATCGGTCCGACGACGCCGTCGGGCTCCCGGCTGACTATACGCGGGCCGTGATCCACGGCAAAGGTCGCCGCGGAGACCGGCCCTGCATTGCCTGCGACGTCCACGGCACGGACCTCGAACGTCGCCTCAACCCCATCGGCGACTCCCGTGGCTGCGCTCGTCGCCGGGCTGTCTGTCCAATCACCGCCGTTGATGCGGTACTGGTACTTCCATATTCCGTTGGCGTCGGCAGACTCGTCCCAACTCAGCACCGCACCCTCCAACGCAAGTCCCGTCGGCGCCGACGGCGCGGTCGTATCAATCGTCACCGTTAGAGATGCTGCCTCGCCAGCGTTGCCCACAACGTCCACCGCGCGCGCCTCGAACGTGTGCTCGCCCTCGGCAAGCGTCACGGCGGCGGACAGGCTTGTCGAGGCCGTCCATGCGCCAGTGTCGATGCGGTACTCGTAACCGTCTACGCCGTTGAGGTCCGTCGAGGCCGACCACGTGAACGTAAGCGTCGTGTCCGATGTGAGGTTGTCCGACTGCGAGGTGCCCGTGTCATCCGCAAAAGCCAGGTTCGCAGGGGCCGTCGGTGGGGTCTGGTCTACAGCCAAGCCGAAGGCATATATATCCTCCGTAAACTCACCGCCCACGCCGTTGGCGTTCTGGTCCATCGTGTTGCCGGTCAGGTCGGTAATGCGTGGCCCGACATGGATTTCGTAATCGCCGTCCGTCAGGGGTTCCGCCAGGTCGATCCGCCAGGTCGTGGCGTCCACCTGAGTCACGCTGGAGGCGTCTCCTCGCGCGGCTTTGATGACATGCAAGCCGCCGGACTCATCGGCAACGTACGCTACTTCGCCGTCCACCCAGACGCCCTGGGCGTAGCCCGGCGTGTCGTAGTAAGCGACCTCTACAGGCATAGCCCCGTTGGATATGTCGAAGATCCCCAGGCCGTGGCCGCCATTAGCGACGTACGCCAAATTGGAGACTACTTGCAGATCCCGAACCCCGTAAGGCAGGTCGTAGTAGCCCACCTGAAATGGCGCGGTCGGCTCGGAAATGTCGAGAATGCGCAGGGCGGAGTTGCCTTCCGCCACGTACGCCAAGTTGCCAACAACCTGTACCTCCCTGGCAGAGGCCCCGCTGACGAAGGAGCCGAGTTCCACAGGCGCAGCCGGGTCGGAAACGTCGAGTATTCTCAGCCCGGATTCCCCGGCCGCCACGTACGCCAGCGTGCCGCTGACGGCGACGTCGTTAGCATTGGACGGCGTGTCATATGTAGCCACCAGCACAGGCGCAGCCAGGTTCGATACATCAATGATCCGCAGCCCGCCCCAGCTGCTGGCCAGATACGCCAGGCTATCGACTACGTCGATTCCGTGTGCGGGTCCAACGGCGGGACTTGTTCCCACCAGGAAAGGCGCCGCCGGGTCTGAAACGTCGATAATCCGCAGGCCGGAAGTGTAAGCAGCCACATATGCCAGCGAGCCAACGACCTCCAGGTCACGGAACCCGCCGAGACTGTCGATGTGACCCAGTTGGACCGGCTCGGCCGGGTGCGACACGTCCAGAATCACCAGGCCCGCGTAATTGTCGACCAAGTAGGCAATGTTGCCCGACACTGCCACGCTATAGGCTTCGCCGTCCGTCTCGTAGCCGCCTAGGCGAAGCAGCGAGGCGGGGTTTATGTGCACGTCCTCGGGCGCGAACGTCAACGGGTCGATGGGCTCGTTGAACGTCACGAGGATATGATCGACCGGATCGCCGAGCAGGCCGCCCGGCGAGTGGCCCACCACGCGCGGGCCGTAGTCGGCCGTCAGGTCAGCCGAGGCCCACGGGCCGACGTTGCCCGCTTGGTCCACCGCTCGAACGTCGAACGACGCCCCGGCGCCCTCTGCCAG
>JAUWQU010000595.1 GCA_030610965.1 Phycisphaerae bacterium | reverse complement strand
CGTCCAGGTCGCCCTGCGGGCCCGCGTGGCCCGCGATGGGGCCATTCTCGTAACTGAAGCCGAGGAGGCCGACTACATAATGGAAGTAGCCAGCGGCGCACTGGCCATGGAATTCAAGAGCAGCCTTCTGGGTTTGCCGTCGCTGCCGGTGCCCCAGGCCCCCATACCGATGCCGGAAATGGCGCTGTTCAAGAACATCGAGCAGACGGCCATCATGAAGCTGCTGATCTTCGTCCATCAGAAGGGCCGGTTCGTGGCATCCGCCCAGTATTATGCCAGGGGCGACCGCGACGAGAGCTTCTTCCTCTGGCATCGATATCAGACCGAAGACGACATCCGCGAAGGCTGGGAACGCGCCAACGCCGAGCTGACAGCCAAGACGGCCAAGGCCGTCGCCGACAGCCAGAACGAGCCCCCGGGCAAGACGCAGTAGCCACCTGGCCGAGGCGCCGCAAACGGCGCCAAGGGAGCAGCCCCGTGACGCCGCGACAAAGGCACATCGAAACGCTCACCTTCGCCAGCCCCGACAAGGTGCCGTTCCAGCCGGGCGGGCCGAGGGAGTCCACCCTCCGCGCATGGCACGCCCAGGGCCTGCCGCGTGACGTCAACTGGTTCGACTGCCTTGCCGAGACGCTGGGCATAGAACGCCCCCGCACCAGCAACCACGTGCCGCTCGGCGCCGACTTCCGCATGATCCCGCAATTCGAGGAGAAAGTCCTCGCCCATCGCGACGGCCACTACGTCGTCCAGGATTGGAAGGGCAACGTCTGCGAGATATCCGACCAGTTCGACGTGACGTACCTGCGAATCGCCAAGGACTTCGTCACACGCCGCTGGCTGCGCTGCCCCGTCGAGACGCGCGACGACTGGGAGCAAATGAAACTCCGCTACGACATCGACGCCCCAGGCCGCTGGCCGGAAGACTTCGACTCGCGCTGCCGGGCCGCCGCCGAACGGGACTGGGTCCTGGGCGTCAGCTTCTCCGGGCCGTTCTGGCAAATGAGGGAATGGTGCGGCTTCGAGGGGCTCTGCCTGATGATGATCGACCAGCCGGACCTCGTGGCCGACATGGCCGCGTTCTGGGCCGACTTCGTCGAGGCGATGCTGAGGCGGATATGCGACCGCGTCGTGCCGGATTGCGCGCATATCTCCGAGGACATGGCCTACAAGCAAAAGGCGATGATCTCGCCGGAGATGACGCGCCGATTCTGCCAGCCGAGCTGGATTCGCTGGAGCCGGCTGCTGGCCGAGGCTGGCTGCCCGCTGATAGACATGGACAGCGACGGCTTCGTCGGCGAGCTGATCCCGATATGGATCGAAAGCGGTATCAATGTCTGCGATCCCATAGAGGTGGCCGCGGGAAACGACATCGTGGCCTTCCGCCGCCGCCACGGCCGGGACATGGCCATGCGCCAGGGCGTGGACAAGAGGGCGATGGCAAAAGGCGGCCGGACGATCCGCGACGAACTCAAGCGGATAGAACCGGTGCTGGCCGATGGGGGTTTCATTCCCGGCTGCGACCACGGCGTGCCGCCGGACGTATCCTGGCCGGCGTTCGTGGACTACGCCGGCCTGCTGGCGCGAATGACAGGCTGGCTGTGACGAGGCGTCCCTGCCGAAACAACACGTAACAAGGAACGCCAACGACATGTTCGCCAAAACCATCGGGCTCATCGCGGCGCCGCACACGCCTATGGACGCAAGCGGCGACGTGCGGCTGGAACGCATCGACGACCAGATCGACCTGCTCGTCCGCAACGCCCTGGCCGGGGCGTTCGTCTGCGGCACCACCGGGGAGGGGCCTTCGCTTACGACCTCCGAGCGCATGGCCGTCGCACAGCGCTGGGCCGAGGCCGCGCCCGAAGGCTTCCGCGTGATCGTCCACGTCGGGCATCAGAGCCTGCGGGACTCGCGAGACCTTGCCGCCCACGCCGCCGGCTGCGGGGCCTTCGCCATCGGCTCCATGCCGCCGACGTTCTTCCGCGCGCTCGGCACAGACGACCTGGCCGACTACCTCGCCCGCGTCGCCGCCGCGGCGCCGCGCCTGCCATTCTACTACTACCACATTCCCTCGATGACCGGTGTACACGTGCCCATGCGAGACCTGCTCGCCGCCACCGCCCTGCGCGCGCCGAATCTGGCGGGCATGAAGTTCACACACCGGGACATCGCCGACTTCACCGCGTGCCTGGCGATCGATGACGGACGATACGACTGCCTCTTCGGCATCGACGAAATGCTCCTTTCCGCCGTCGCCATCGGGGCCCGGGGCGCAGTGGGCACCACGTACAACTTCGCCGCGCCGCTCTATGGGCGACTCATCGACGCCTTCGAGCGAGGCGATATCCAGACCGCCCGCGCCTGCCAGCAGCAGTCCGTCCGAATGGTGGCAATCGGCAAACGCTACGGGCCCTTCACGGCCGTATCGAAGGCAATGATGCGAATCCTCGGCCTGGACCTCGGCCCGGTCCGCCCGCCGCTGCAAACGATCAGCGACGAACAGTTCGATCAATTGCGCCGCGAACTGTCGGAGATGGGCTTCACGAAGTTCTGCTGCAAGTGACAGCCTCGCGAGAAACCCGATGTCGACTCGCGACTCATCGGGGCCGGAGGTCGGGAAACGCTCAATATCCCTGGGGTGCCCGCGTTGTATATAATGCACCCCCACGGCCGGCGGCCGCGGCTTTGCGAGGAAGCATCCGGAGACCCCCAATGACGAGAAGTACCGCTATCGTGTTGTCGGCAGTTCTGTCCGCCATGGCCCTGTCCGCCGCCCCGGCCGGGCTGTTGGCGCAGGATAAGGACGTGTCCATCGAGCCGTACAGGCTGCCGCTCAAAGACAGGTCGATCCTCGCCAAGGCCAAGGCCCTCAAGAAGGCCGGCAAGCTGCTCAACAGGGACCAGGTCAACAAGGGCCTGAAGTCGCCGGAGCCCGCCACGCTGAAGCTCGCGGGGGTCTCGGCCAGGCCGCTGAAGCCGCGAGAGATCGCCTCGCGGGCCCGCAAGTCGCTGGTGCGGATCGGCTGGTTCTTCCTCTGCCCGCGCTGCAGTAGATGGCACCTGAGCCTGGCCGGCGGATACGCCATTACCGCCGACGGCGCCGTCGTCACCTGCCATCACTGCCTCGCGGCCAAGGGCATGGCGATGCGCGAAGGCTACCTCATCGCCCTGAACGCCGACAACGACGTGCTGCCGGTCACCGCCGTGCTGGCCCGGGACGCCGCCATGGACGCGGCCATCGTTCGCGTTGCCGGCGGGTCGCTTACGCCGCTGGCGCTGAACGACCGCGTCGCGCCCGGCGACAGCGTCTACCTGTACAGCGACCCCATGCGCGTGGCCGGCTACTTCAGCACGGGCATGGTCAACCGCTTCTTCTGGCGTCGCGGCGCCCGCCGCGCCAACCCCGCCACACTCAGCGGCGCGCGGGGCTTCCGTATGCACGTGAGCACCGACTGGGCCCCCGGCTCCAGCGGCGCACCGGTGCTGGACG
>JAUWQU010000043.1 GCA_030610965.1 Phycisphaerae bacterium | reverse complement strand
CGGCACGCTGCTGTCGGCCGGCGGATTGGCCCAGGTGTATGCCGTGCCCGCCCGCTCCCTTCGCATCCACGGGGCGCCCAAGAGCGTCTTCGCCGCCGGCGACCTGCCTGCCGAACTGGCCCGGGGCGTCGAACTGTATCGCCAACTGAAGTTCGACGAACTCCGCAAGACCGTCAAGCCCACCAGTGGCCTCGCTCGCCAACTGCTCACGGCCGCCGACCGCAAGGCCAAGGACATAGAGCTGTCGCTGGCCAAGGCCAAGGCGCTCGTCGAGTGCGATTACCCCGACCCGGTGCTGGCGACGGCGATCGTCAAGAACCTCGAGCGATATTGCGGCGTCACCGAGCCGCGCGTCGAGGCGATGCGCGTTGAACTCACCAGCGACAAGTACGCCCTCGTCAAGGCCGCCGCGAGTCCCTACGACGAGTACAAGTGGCTCACCTACACCTATCCCAAGGCACGGGCCGCCTTTGAGAAGCTCGCCGCCGACGATGAGGCGGGCGTCTACCAGAAACTTGCCCGCCGCGAACTGGCCACACCGGCCGACGCCTCGAACTGGGGTTTCTACTGCGAGGAGATTCACTCGCTGTTCATCGATTCCTGGCAACTCAACGAGCGGGCCAAGGCGGCCATGGTTCGCCTGTCCGGCCTGGAAGGGGGCAACTGGCCCCAAGGCGTGGCTTATGGGCTTCTGCTGGACGCCGGGGTCATCAGCCATGACCTGTCACCAACGTGGACGACTCTCGTGCCCCAGTGCATCGGCGACAGCGGGGCCGCGCCGCCCACCTGGCGAATGTGGGCCAAGGCCGACAATGCCGAACCGCCGGCCGACTGGGCATCGGTGGGCTTCGACGACAGCGGTTGGATCACCGGCCCCGGCCCCATCACGTCCGCGCGCGAGGCCAAGCTCCCGATCCCGCGCGGGGCGAGACGGCAGTACGTGAGGATCGCCTTTGACGTCGGCAAGACCGATTTTAACGAGTTCAGAATCCTCCTGGGCATGTGGGCTCGCAACGGCGTCGTGCTGCTGAACGGCACGCCGGTGGCGTGGTCCCTGCAGACCCCTCGCGACCACTCGGCCATGATCAGCCTGCATCCCGAGACGGTCAAGCTCCTTCGCAAGGGCCGCAACGTCCTGGCCGTGCGGACCGAGTGCCGATCGCTCGATATCGGCCTGTACGCCCGAAAGGCGCCCGCCGCTTCCGCGGCCAGCCTGGGACCCAAGGCGTGGGCGAAGGCCGAGGCGCTGCTGGCGCCGGACCTGTCCTCACGCACCGCGCCCCGCAAACCCTCCGGCCCCAGCGCGCTGATGCCCAACGTCACCGGCCTGGCCAACGACCCGGCCGGCAAGCCCAACGCCGACATCCACGAGATCCGCCAGAAGTTGGACGCCGACGGTTACTCGCTCGACGACCGGTACAAGTACTTTGGGCACACCAATCCGATCGTCCGGCTGCGGGCGTCGCTGTCGATGATGCGGGGCGGCAAGGACGCCATTCCGTACATCCGCAAGGCTCTGCAGTCGAAAGACCCGCGCGTCGTTCGTGCGGGCTGTGACGCCATCGCCGGCCCGTTCGGCTGGGCGAAAGGCCGGGCCGAGTCGCTGCCGCACATGCCCCCGACGGTCGCCGGGCAACTGGCGGGGATGTTTGCCGGGCTGCTCGATCACGAGGAGATGTACATTCGCGAGGGCGCCATCCTCGCCCTGAGCAACTGTGGCGAGGCAGCCTGGCCGTACCTCGACAAGGTCGCCGCCATGGCCGATGACTCGGAATGGTGGATCAGCGCCGCCGTCGCCCACGTGATGCGGCTGAACGAGACGGCCAAGATCGAGAAGCTCACCCCCGCCGTCGCCGCCGCCTACCGCACCGAACAGAGCGTCTACGGCCGAAATCGCCTGCGGGGCGGCCTGGTGGCCATGGCCAAGCGAGGCCGGCAGGTTGATCGCGTCGTCGAGTTGCTCATGCAGGAGGTTCGCGATGGTGACGACTACTTCGCCATCATGGCCATGCGGGAAATCCAGGGCCTTGGCTACCTCGCCAAGGCGGCCGTGCCGGTCGTCGACGAGCGAATCGCCCACTACCGCGCCCTGCTGGCCGCAGCCAAGACCGACCGCGGCCGCGGCCACCCCGAGGGCCAGATCAAGTTCCTCGAAGGCGTCAAGAAACGCATCACCACCGCCCCGCCCAAGCCGAGGAAGCGCTAGGCGCGGGGCCGTTACATCCAGTTCGACTGCCTGCGGCGAATCTGCGCATTCCTATGCGCGGCGTCCGCAGTGCCGCAGCCGATCCAACTGCGCTGCCATCGGCGAGGCACCGTTGGCAACATCCACCGGCACGTCATGACGGGTCGTCCGGCTGCACCATATCGAAGGGCAGTGTGGCCTCTTCGCCGTCAAGCACCAGCAGGTTTGGGTCAACCGGATTTCCCCGCCGGTCTTCATAGGCGCACTCGCCATTGACGAAGTTCTGCGACACGAAACATCGCTTGTCGGTGTCAAAGACCTGCACGACGAAGCCGCTGGTCACCTTATTGATGAGCATGTGTTTTCCTCAGTTATGCCTGCATGATTGTGAATCCCATTGGTCTTCCCTTTGAGTCTATCCGTCCGGCCTCTTACCTGCAACTGCCCTATGCTGTCCTCCGAGCGGCATGTGGGCACCCGTAAATTGGACGGAAAAAGGACCGGATGGTGACATGGCCGTAACAATCCCCTCCGATAATGATGCTGAGACAATCGAGTTAATTCGGTACCATTATCAGGAAAGGGACGACGATGAAGAATGTGACGATCATTGCGACAGTGTGGGCAGTTGGGGGTTGTCTGGGCAATTGTGCCTGGGCGCAGAAGGTTGCGACAACTCGGCCGGCCACGGCGGGGGCTTCGGCGGCGGTGCTGCTGGAGAAAGGCATCTACACCGAGGAGACCGTTGGCGACCTCGATGCAGCCATCAAGGTCTACCAGCAGATCATCGACGACACCAAGGCCAACAGGCAATACGCCGCCCGGGCGCAGTATCGGCTGGGGATGTGCTATCTCAAGAAGGGCGACAAGGCCAAGGCGGCAGCCGAACTGCGGCAGTTGCTGGCGTCATATCCGCAGGAGAAGGATATCGCGGCACAGGCGCAGAAGGAGTTGGCGAAGCTGAGTCCTCCGCTTCGCGGCACAGCCGCATTTGGACCGGTCATCGAGAAGACGCTCAATGACGTTGACGATGGCCAGGGTCGCGAGGGGCTGGATATTCAGAGCGGCAGGCAATTTGATGTTCCCAAAGAAGCTAAGGGTTGGTCAAAGGCTCAACATCATCAATGGATAAAGGAAAACGGAATTGATCTGTTTGTCGATTACGCTCGCAACCGTTGGGCGTTGATCGTTGGCGATTTGAAACTCGAAGGCATTGAACAGCGATGGGACGATATCAATCCTCATTATCTGCAAACGGCAACGGCATCGGAAACGTCGAAGATCGAAATGATGGAGCGTTCGGGGTACAGGATTTATGTACTTCATGAGAAGGCAATGCCGCCGCTGAATTTTGCGTTCAAGACGGCCAAAGGAGAATTGGGCGTTCTTCAGATAGTTGAGTTCATGGACAAACCCAGGGGCGTCAAGATTCGCTACAAGCTCTTGGAATATGGCCCAGCGCCCGTCGCCGATGCCGCGCCTCGCGTTGTCAAGACAAGCCCGGTGGCGTTCGACAATGACGTTGATCCGTCGCTGGACAAGATCACCGTCACCTTCGACCGGCCGATGACCGACAAGAGTTGGTCGTGGACGGGTGGGGGAGAGACGTTCCCGAAGATCCAGACTCCCAGCTACAACGCGTCCAAGACCACCTGCACGCTTCCCGTTAAACTCCAGCCGGGCAAGGTCTACTGGGTGGGCGTCAACAGTCCCAGCCACCGGAACTTCAAGTCCGCCGACGGCACGGCCGCGGCGAGGTACGTCATCCTCTTCGCGACAAAATCCGCCGACGGGAAACCTACTCCGCTGCCGGATGACATGGCCAGGCGGGCCAGAGCGATCAACGAAGCATCCGCGCAGGCCGCAATGCCTCGCCTGCCGGACGAAGTTATGGCCTACATAGTCGGCGAGCACTTGGCGACCCTCCGTACGGCTCAGGAAAAGCAGCTGCGAACCAACACGCGCATATACGGCGTGGACGATAGGTTCGCTCTCTACTCCGGGGGGCTGTTGGGCTATGTCAACTCATCGGACAAGCCGCAGGCCGGGCCGATTCACCTGGGCAACTTTGGCCGTGAGAAGCCCGACTTTACGCTGATGGACGAAGCGAGCAGGCCTCAGGAGTTCGAACTCCGCGATCGTCCAGACGCCACGTTCGGCAAGTACGGCCTGTGGTGGAAACCTTCCCAGCCCGTCCAGCCCGGCGCCAGCAGCCTGCTGGGCTACATCGGAAACGGCACCAAGATGCTGCCGTTGACGGGCGGAATGGCCCGGCTGAGTATGGAAAACACTTTCGGCTCGCAGGTGCTGGAAAGCTTCTTCCTGGTCCTGCCGCGAGGTATGACAATCGTCGAGCCGTCCGGAAAGCCGACGTCGAAGACGACCATAGGCCAATGCGACGTGTACCTGTGGCGGAAGCAGGTTCCTTTCAATACGAAGCACATGGTTACGATGGGCCTCACTGCCCAGAGAGTCGCCAGCGACGCGGAGATCGCCAAGATCGTGGACAACGCGGTCACGGATATCTCCACGATGGCCGACGGCGATTCCCGAATCCCGCCGCTGCTGGCATCGCTTGCCGAGTTGAGAGAGCCCGCCGTCGTCAAGGCCGTGGCGAAGTACTTCGATTCGGACAAGGACACCTTCCGCCGCGCGGCCGTCTACATCATATGGAAGGACACGTTCTCCGATCCGTCGCCCGCCCTGGCGGGCCTGATCAAGCTCTGCTCGCACAAGGAAGACATGACCCGTGGCATGGCCGCGCTGGCCCTGGGTACGATGAAGGCTGGCTCGGCCTTCGACACTCTCGCTGACATGACCGCCAATGACAAGAGCCCCTTCGCCCGGCGATGCGCCGCCTACGCGCTTGGGATACTGGGCGATCAGAAGGCCAAGCCGATCCTGGAAAAGGCACTCAAGGATCCCGAGAAGTTCGTCCGCAACAACGCCGAAGCGGCCTTGACCAAGCTGGCCAAGGCAGCGAAGGCAGAGGCCCTCAAGGCCAAGCTCATCAACTGGGTGGAGAAGTACTTCAGCGAGAACTACCGCGACATCACCGCCAGAAAGACGATCGAATGGGGCGTTCCGGAATCGATGGCCGGCGGAAATCTTTCCATTCGCTACAAGTACCTCGCGACGATCCGGAACAAGAGCAGGCAGGTCATCGAGGAGCGTTTCACGTTCACGCCGGAAGGCAAATACGTCTCGGCTGAGACGATCGAGAGGAGACCAGCCCCGCTCCCAGAGGCGGTGAAGCGGGTCCAGAAGGTGATCGTCGAAGACCTGGCGACCCAAATGCTGGTGGCCATCCGCGACAAGGACGATGCCGCCCTCAAGGCCATGGCGACTGATCGTATCAAGGGGTGGATCGAGGCCCTGCCGAAGTTTGCCTTGGAGATGCGGGAGCGATGCCTCCAGAAGACGGGCAAGCTGTTCCAGATGTTCGCGGGCGAATCGGTGGTGCTGGGGAACGTGGCGGCCGTCAAGTGTACGGGACCGAAGGAACTCAAAGGTGTCTACCTGGCTCTGTTCTTCATCAAAACCGAAGGAGGATGGAAGAACTTCTGCCTGCGGAATTCGCCGCCGACTATTCCTTTGGCGACACACCTCCGCAAGGCCGCCACGGAAATTGGCGTCCAGTTACCGGCTGCTGTTGACGCTGCAGCCAAGAAGGAAACCGAGAATCTCGCGGTCGAGGGATGGCGGCTGTGGAATGCGAGGAAGCTCTCCGAGGCGGAGGAGAAGTTCAAGGCCGCCGTCGCCAAGGACCCCACCAGCGCCAACGCCTTCAACGGCCTGGGCTGGGCGATGCAGAACCAGGGCAAGGCTCTCAATGCCACCGATGCGTTCGAGAAGGCCCTGGCGATTAACCCGAAGCTACCCGGCGCGCTGAACGGGCTCGGTTGGATCGCCAAGAGCCAGGGCAAGCCCGGCCAGGCCATCGAGTATTGGCAGAAAGCCGTCGCGGCCGATCCGAAAACCACGGCGGCCCTCAACGGCTTGGCGACCACGTTCGTGGAACTAGGCCAGTACGACAAGGCTGCCGAGGCCTGTCAGTTGTGGCTCAAGGCGGAACCCAAGAGCGCCGATGCCAAGGCGGCCCTGAAGAAGGCACAGGACGCGGCCGGGGCTTCGAAGGAGGCGCTCTCGGCGGCTGAGCAATGGCTCAAGCTGGTTGACGACGGCAAGTACGGCGCGAGCTGGGATGCCGCGTCGGCGCGGCTCCGCAAGGCGGTGACCCAGGACACATTTGCGAAGCAAATCCAGGCTGCGCGAAAGCCGTTGGGCAAGGCCCAGTCCCGGAAGGTGATGTCGGCGATATTCATGACAGCCATGCCCGGCGCACCGGACGGTCAGTACGTCACGGTCCAATTCGAGGCCGTCTTCGCGAACAAGAAGCAGGCTGTGGAAACCATAACGCCCATGAAGTGCGAAGACGGAAAGTGGCGCGTGTCGGGCTATTACATAAAGTGAGTTCCGATGATAGACAGGCGTAAGGCGACACAACTGGGCACGGGCCGGAACTGGGGGATCTGGCCCGTGCTGGGGCTTATTCTGGCGGCGGTGCTCGTGCCGACGGCGTGCGTGCTGTGGTTCATGACCGCGGCCATGGGGAACGAACGACTGGCCGTGCGCGAGAAGCTCACGCAGGCCTACACCAGCCGGCTGATCGAGGCCCAGCAGCAAATCGACCAGTTCTGGGACCGCCGAGCCGACGAGCTTTCCATGCTGCCGGGCGAGGGCCCCGGCGAGGTGTTTGCCCGCCTGGCGGGATCCGACCTGGCCGACAGCTTCGTTGTGCTGGACGAGAAGGGGCGAATCGCCTATCCCAACGCCGGGGCGGTTGTGCCCGCCGAACCTGCGACGACATCGGCGCCGTCGAGCAGCCCCGCGACGGCGCCGGCCGCGGAGTTGGCCGACTTGTTGGCCGAGGCGGCCGAGGAGGAGTTCAGCAGGTCCTCGCCCGAACAGGCGGCGGAACTCTACGCCCGCGTCGCGGACAGGGCTTCTGACCACCATGTCGCGGCCCGTGCCCTGATAGCCCAGGCGAGGTGCCTTGTCAAGGCCCGGAAGCGAGATAAGGCAATCGGGCTTCTTGCAGAGGCCCTCGAACAGCCACGGTTCCGCCATGTGCTGGATGCCCAGGGCCGACTTGTCATCGCGTCGGCGCGGCTGATGGCGCTGGAGTTGATGGGCCGCGATGATCCGCGTTTCGCTCCTGCCGTCAAACGCCTTGTCGATCAGTTAAACGACTACCGCGACTTGTCCATGCCTGCCGGTCAGCGGATGTTTCTTATGACAAGGCTCGCGGAACTCGCGCCCGACACGCGATGGCCGACCTTGCAGGCCGAGCTTCGCGGCCGGGAAATGTCGCGGGGCCTTTCGGACTTCAAGGACCCGCCGACGGTGACAAGGTTGATATCCGGCTACGGCGGCCCGCAGCGCCCCGAGGCGCGTATCGAGTACCTGCGATCGTCCCTGCTGTCGAGTGATCGCCGCGTGTGGGGCCTGTATGCCGGCCAACGGGTGATCGACGAGTTGGAGACGCTCCTGAATCGCGCCCCGGCCGGGGCGGATGCCTCGTGTCGAATCATCAACTCCGTCGTAGCCCGACCGGAACTGGGCAAGCCATTGCTCCGCGCGGAAGCGTCGAGGAAGCACATGTCCGACTGGTACGTGGCGATCTTTCTGAGCGGCCCGGACCCATTCGGCGCCGCGGCCGAGAAGCAAAACGCCGCCTACCTGTGGACGGGCATTATGGCCATCGCGTTCATCGCCGTGATGGCGGTTATACTGGCGTCGTATCTGGGCCGGCAGATGCGGCTGACGCGACTGAAGAACGACCTGATCGCCACCGTCAGCCATGAACTGAAGACCCCGCTGGCGTCGATGCGGGTGTTGGTCGACACTGTCCGCGAGGGTCGATGCACGGACCCCAAGCAGGCGAGCGAGTATTTCGACCTGATCGCCCGCGAGAACGAACGCCTAAGCCGGCTCATAGACAACTTCCTGACGTTCAGCCGGATGGAACGCGACAAGCGGGCGTTCGACTTCGCGGCCGTGGATGTGGGCGAAGTGGTCCGCAGCGCCACCGGGTCGGTCCGCGAGCGGTTCGCCTCGCCGCAATCGCAGTTGAGCGTGGAGGTCCAGCCCGACCTGCCGGGCATCCAAGCCGACCGCGATGCGATCGAGACGGTTATCCTGAACCTGCTGGACAACGCTTGGAAGTACTCCGGCGACAGCAAGGCCGTCGCGGTCCGGGCCAGTGCCGCCGACGGCAGCGTGTTGATCGAGGTCAGCGACAATGGCCTGGGCATGTCGCGCCGGGCCGTGAGGCGAGTATTCGACAGGTTCTACCAGGTCGATCAGACCTTGTCGCGCAAGGCCGGCGGTTGCGGACTGGGGCTTGCGATCGTAAAGTTCATCCTCGACGCACACGGCGGAACCATCGACGTAGAAAGCCAGCCCGGCCAGGGCAGCACGTTCACGGTCCGCCTGCCGGCCGCGACAAAAGAGGATTACCGCAGAGGCACTGAGGCGCAGAGACAATAGGCCTTGTATCCGCGCACGTTGCGCCCTTTGCGATGAAATGAGACCAGATGCCAGGCGAAACGGTTCTGATAATCGAAGACGACCCGACAATGCTTCGCGGCTTGAAGGACAACTTCGAGTTCGAGGGCTATTGCGTGGCCGTGGCCGACGACGGCGAGAAGGGGCTGGAGGCGGCCTTGTCGGTCAAGCCGGACCTGATCGTCCTGGATATCATGCTGCCGAAAGTCAACGGCTACGAAATCTGCCGCCTGGTCCGCAAGGAAGGCCTCGACGTGCCGATCATCATGCTGACAGCCAAGGGCCAGGAACAGGACATCATCCTCGGCCTGAACCTCGGGGCCGACGACTACGTGACCAAACCTTTCAGCATCAAGCAACTGCTCGCCCGGGCAAACGCCTTCCTGCGCCGCCGTCGCCAGCCGGCCGAGAAGAACTGCCGCTTCGGCGATTTCACGCTCGACCTCGCCAGCCGTCGCCTGACGCGTGACGGGCGCGAAATCCCGCTGACGCCCAAGGAGTTCGGCCTGCTGGCGCTGTTCCTACGCCGCCAAGGCAGGGCGCTGACTCGTGACGAAATCATCAACACCGTCTGGGGCTACGACGTGTTCGTTACGTCGCGGAGCGTGGACCGCTGTGTAAACACGTTGCGTACCAAGATCGAAGCCGACCCCGCCAGGCCGCACTTCATTCAGACCGTTCGACCAATCGGCTACCGGTTCGAGACCGACGCCTGTTGAGCCCACAGGGATCATCTACCGTGGGTCGGATCGCGAGCCGGAAAATAATTTCAGAAGCCGCTTGCCTCGCCCGCAACTGTTGTATATGATGTAATACAGTTAATACTAAGGCGAGACATGTACCTGCATCTTGACCATCACAGCGGCGAGCCGATCTACCGCCAGATCATGGAGGCGATCAAGTACCGGGTCGCTTCCGGACAACTGGCCCAGGAAGAGAGGCTGCCCAGCATTCGCACGCTCGCCGAGGAGCTGAAGATCAACCCGCGGACGGTCGTGAAGGCCTACGAGGAGCTTCAGCACGCCGGGCTGGTCGTCATGCGGCACGGGCAGGGGGTATTCGTCTCGGTCAATCACGGGGCCACACCTCAATCCGTCCGCCAGAAAGCCATTGCCGACATGGCTCGGCGGATGCTTTCCGAGGCGTTTCGCATCGGGGCTCCCAAGGCGGAAGTCCTCAGGATAATCGAGTCGGAAGCCAACAAAATGGAACCGGAACAATGAGCGATCATGCGGTGCGGACAGTCGAGTTGAGGCGTGACTTTGGGGCGGTGCGGGCCTTGGACGGTCTGAGTCTGGAGGTCTCGAAGGGAACGATACTGACGCTGCTGGGTCCAAACGGCGCCGGCAAGACAACACTGCTGCGAATCCTGATGGGCCTTATCGAGCCAACGGCCGGGGAGGCGTTCGTGCTTGGCTCGCCGGCGAGGTCTCAGCCCGCCGGCGTGGCCGGGCGCGTCGCGTACGTCGGGGACCGATGCGAGCCGCCGACATGGGCGACCCCCGCGATGCTGGCGGGCCTTCAGGCGGGTGCATCGCCGTCCTTTGACAAGGCCTTGTTCCGGGAGTACTGCAAGGGGCGCGAAATCTCCCTCAAGCGCCCGTACGGGGCTATGAGCAAGGGCCAGCGTCGATGGGTGCTGACAAGCCTGGCCTTGGCGTGCAGGCCCGGGCTGATCCTGCTGGATGAGCCTGCCGACGGGCTTGACCCTGCCGCCCGCAGGGCTCTTTACGACGCCCTTCGCGACCACGTCAACGAGTCCGACGCGACGGCCATCGTGACCACGCACATCATTGCCGACATGGAACGCATCGCCGATGACGTGGCCATTATCGATGCCGGCAGAGCCGTTCTGCATGCCCCGCTGGAGGACCTGCGGGACAGCGTTCGGCAAGTAGAGATTCCCGGCCACTCGCCGACGAAGTTGGGCGAGCTGGCCTCGGTGCTGGGCTGTGCGCGGGTGGGGGCGAGCAGCGTCGTATGGGTCAAGCGCAACGGTGTGGATGACGACGAGACCGGCTGGCGGATGAACGGCAAGACGTGGTGGCTGTGGTGCTTCGCCAACAAGGCCTCGTGCTATTACCTGCTGGACCCGAGCCGCGGCTCGCCGGCGCTGGAGAAGTTCTTCGCCGAGGCGTTCGACGGCGTGCTTGTGACGGACTTCTGGGCCGCGTACAACGCGTTCGCCCGCGAGAGGCAGTGCTGCCTGGTCCATCTGCTGAGGGAACTGGGGAAAGTGGACGAGCGCAACAACT
>JAUWQU010000324.1 GCA_030610965.1 Phycisphaerae bacterium | reverse complement strand
ACGGCAGCTACGCATCGGGTTTTGTCAACCCGAAGTCCGATCAGGACTTCTTCCGCATCGTCGCCCCGGCCAACGCCGCGGGCGTCACCATCACGATGACCCCCGACGCGGGCTCGGCGCTGAAGCCCTACGTTCGCCTGTACGACACCAACGGCGTACGGCTTGGGGCCGATGATGCAGCCACGGGCGCCGCCCAGTTTACCTACGCCAACGTGACGGGCGGCGCGACCTACATTATCGGAGCCGGCGCGAACTGGTACACCGCAGGCGCGTTCGATCTGGACGTGGAGTTCGAACTTCTCCTACAGGTCGTCTCCACTTCCGTCGAGAACGGCACGATCATTCCACCCACCGGCCTGGTCTACACCGCGCGGTTCAACGACGAAGCCATCCTGGGCGGCGGCGACTTCACGCTGAGCGGCGCCTCCGTTGGCGGCCGGGCGCCACAATCCTGGAGCTACAACCCCGTCGGCTCGGAACTGACCATTACTTACGCCGCTCTGCCGGCGGATACCTATACGCTTACGCTCACCGACAGCATCACCAGCATGGGGGGCGATCCGCTGGACGGCGACGGCAACGGGGTCCCTGGCGGACACTACGCGCGGACCTTCAGGACCACCATTCCCGGCGATGCCACACTCGACGGCAAGGTCGATGCGTTCGACTACATCACGCTAAAGCGGAACCTCGGCATGCCGTCTGGCGCCGACTGGGCCAAAGGCGACTTCGATGCTGATGGAGACGTCGATCGCGATGATCTCCTGTTGATGCAGGCAAACTTCGGCCAATCTATAGTATCGCCCGCTGCTGCTTTCGCCGCTGACAACACCGTCGGCAAGACACAGGAAGATGTTGTGACCCCGCAGGCCGCGGCCGAAGCCGCCCTGGCTGGGGCGATCGAAGACGGTCCATCGTTCGCGGCTGATGTCGGTCTCTCGGCAATCGCGGCTTCGGGGCCGGTGTTTGATGTCCTTGCGGGCCATGGCTTGCCGTCGGCGCTCATGGGCAGGCATTTTCGAGCGGACACAAGACGGACGGAAGTCTCGATTGAGCCCGGCAACGCCGGCCTTGCCGAGCGGAAAATCGGCGGACCGCCCTCAGCATTGGGCGTGTGGCGGCCTGACGTGCTTGCGATTTCGGAGTTGGAATTGGATGGCCTGCACCCGTTTAGCCCACTCACTGTCGCCAGGGCCTGAGACAGGGCACGCGTCGTCCTACTGGGCCTTTGTCATACAGACGACCTTGCCGTCGGTCGTCGAGAAGTACAGCCGGCCTGTGGTCGCCGATAGCCCGTCGAAAACCGGCGGCGCGTCCAGTTCGTATCGCGCCAGTTGTTTGCCGTCCGCACACGACAGGGCCAGCAGCAGGGCGCCCTTACGGCCCTCGAAAGCGGCCATGGGGTCCTTCGGGTCGAGCACGTCGGGCGGGCCCGCCACGAAGAGCACATCCGCCGTGGCGACCATCGCCCTTATGCGAACCGGCAGCCATTTGAACCACACCGGAGGCTTCGCTCGCGTGAAGCCGATGCCCTTGGGAACGCCGCGTGTGTAGTCGGGTATCACCGGCTCGTTGTCGTTGTCGTCGGCCAGCAGCAGATAACCAGCTTTCGCCGGCGTAAACAGGGGGCTTTGCAGGTTCCGCCGTGGAAAGGCCTGCACCGCGTATGTCTTGGCCTTTCCGACCGAGAGAATCTGGCCCGTCTTCGCGGCTCTGTTTGCTATGTGGTAGCCGGGCCATGTCTCCGAGTACATCCAGAAGGTGCGATTGTACCAGTCGCCGTCGAGAAACCCGCCGGTAGCCAGGACGTGCCGGCCCATGGTCCTTTCGCCGAGGTTGCTGGCGCCGTATTTCTCCTGGTGTTCCTTGGCCATCTTGGGCCATCGCCTAAGCTGCCATGTGCGCTGCACGACTTCGTCCCTCTTTTGCGTCGCCATGTCCTGCGAATAGGGCTCGTCCATCAGTTCTTCCATGCCCATGGCTTTGGAACTGTTCTTCAGGTCGATCAGCGCGTACGGGACGTCCTGCTGGCTGAGCGACCGGTCGAACTTGTACTGGCCCAGGAAAATGTGGCCTCCTTCGGCGGTGAGGATATCAGAAAACGCCCCTTCCATGTGATAGGCGGGAATGAACGGTTTGCCTTCCGCGTCCTTTCTCGTTCTCGACCAGGTGTCCAGGCGCGTCTGGTGAAGCAGCTTGCCGCTTTGGGCGTCCAGGCCGAAGACCAAAATGCCGCCGTCGAGGTTTGTCGAACGGCCCGCCGTGAAGTACGCAATTCCCTCCTCGACCAGCACGCTGCCATGCACGCGCCAGGGCGACTCGAGTTGGCCGAAGGCGACGATCCTCTGATCCCTGGGCGCGGCGCGAAAGCGCCACACAGGTTGCCCGGATGAAGCGTTCAGACAATAAACGCTGCCGTCGGTGCAGCCGAAGAGAACGAGCTCTCCGGCGACCGTTGGCGGAGAATCAATACGCCCCCCGGCCGTGTACTGCCACACCTGCCGGCCGGTCATGGCGTCAAATGCGTGCAAGGTGTGCGTATTTTTCGATGCCACGAAAACCTGCCCGCCGGCAATCACCGGCTGCGTGAGCCGCCCGCCGAGTGCGACTCGCCAAGCCGGCTTGAGGTCTTTGGGAACCTTTGCCGCAGTGCCGCCGCTGCGACGGCCGGCGCAGCGGTACGTGGGCCAGCAATCGGCCGGCGGTTCCGCTCGGGAGGGGCTCGGCGGCTTCGAATCGGCCGAGGCGGGCTTGCCATGGGCGGGGAACTTCTCCAGCCGGCCCGACGGCTGCAGGTCACTATCCGCCTTCGCCGTGGCGCCGGTGAAGGCGTTGAAACCGGTCACCTTGACTCCAGTGAAGCAGAAGCAAGGGTTCGGCGGCGCGTAAACCAACCCGTTGCAGGGCAAGATGCCGAAAGTGCATGGCCCGCGAGCCCAGTCGTTCTGCGCGTGCTGCTTACCGACAAGGTCGATGAACTCGATGCCCCGATTGGCGGCAATGAAAAACCGCTCGGTCGCCTTGCCCGGATAACAGCGAGGATGATGGCCCAGGGTCATTACTTCGGATGGATCGATCTGGGCCGTCACCTTTCCGGTGGCGAGGTCGCGAACGACAACCGTCAGGCCCGACGGTTGATATATGCGATCGCCAACGATGAAGATGTCGCCATTGGACGGGCCGCCGCTTTGCTCCCAGAGCTGCCTGCCGGAGTCAGCCGCCCGGGCTTGGATCTTTCCGCGCAAGGTCAGCAGCACATAGTTTTCATGCACGATCAGCCGTCTCGGGGCGAGTTCCTCGTCGTTCCGCCACACTGTCTTGCCGTCGCCAAGTGTCAGGCACGTCAGTTTCCCGCCGAGATGGCAGAAGACCTTGTCGGCTTGGGCGGCCAGCGTTTGTGGGCGAATCTTGCCTTCGGCCGACCACATTCGCCTGCCACTGGCCACGTCGGTCGCCACCAGCGTATCGGTGCCCGTTACGGCCAGTAGCACGCCGTTGAGATACCGCATCTCCAGGGCCTTGGCGGTTCCCTTGTAGGTGGCCAGCAGCTTGCCGGTGGCGGCGTCCAGGGCCGATACGCCTTTAGCCTCATCGAGTACGACGAACACCCGCCGGCCGCCAGCCACCATGAGGTACGGAACCATGCGGGGAGTGCTTCTCAGTGCCCTGGTCCTCCATGTGGCAGCGCCCCAGTTGGCCAGGGGCCTTTTCCAGAGAAGCACGCCGTTGAAGGCATCTCGGGCGATAAGTGTCCAGCGGTCGGGAATGGGTTTGTCCGTGATGCCGGTAAGCCCTTCATCGAAGGCGTAGAACAGCCTGCCCTCGGCGGAGACCATTGCCGATAGGCTGGAAAGGAACTCGTGGCTTCGCGACCACCGCGGCCCGCACGTCCACTTCAGCCCGCGCGGCGAGGCCACGACTTTGTCGTTGGCCACCGGGTTGTTGTCGGGGCCCTGTAGATGGTGGCTCCAGTCGTCGATGTCCTTCGGCCAGGGCTTGACGGTCTTGGCCCAGTGGTCGCCACGTTTCACGCAGGCTACCCCGCCGGGCGTCAGAACACGCATTACCTCGCCCATGGTCACCGCGCTTAGGTCCTCGGCCACGAGCAGGTTCACCAGGTTGTCGACATAGGGCAGGTTCTTTCCGTCGAACGCGCCGACCGATACCTTGCCGTATACGCCCAGCGAGCGGACGTGGGCCCTGGCCTTCTCGACGTTGCTCGCGTCGGCGTCGATTCCATGGACGAGGAAGGCGTCGCCTCCGCGCAGGGCGGCGGTCAGCTTGCCGTCTCCACAGCCGACGTGGACCACCAAGCCACCCTTGACGCCGCTGGTTTGAAGGATGCGCCGGGCCTGGCCGTCGTCTGCCCGCCCAACAGCAGCCGTGAATACCAGCCAGACCAAGAGCAGCGAATTGACGGTTTGCCGCATATTCATGCTTGCACCTCTTGTTTGTTGCGTTCACGGGCCTTGCTTATCGATGAGATGTGCAGTATACTACGGGGCGCTGCGGGGCTTCAAGGCGACGAATCAGAACATAGGCAGCCATTTGCCCCGAAAGGTGGCCATGCATGAAGGAGTTGCGACTGTGACGGAAAAAGCGAAGCAGCCTATCAAGAAAATCAAACCGCCGACCCCAAGATATCACTACAAGCTAGCCACGGTATCAGGTTCTCAAGCAGCCAGCCGCATGGAGAAGGCATTGCGGGAACGGCTAAGCGGATTGGGCTTGAGCTTCTTTGCCATTGGCCATGAGGGCGGGAGTTACGATGTCATGGGCGACTCCGGGGCGATTGCTTTGGACGACGGTGACCTTCGGGACGCACGAGCCGTGGTGGCTCAGATCAGTCTCTAGTACTCTGCACCGCAGCCAACTGGCCTCCAATCCGCCCCCCAAAACCGTCAAGACGGCGTTTTCTTCATGGGACAGCCGTCTGCGACAACCAAAACCAATCCTGGAGCGGTTTACGCACTCCAAGATGGCTTCTGGCTGGAGAGTTCGGGGCAGTCAATGAGGGTTGGCGGTATTTTCCAGCCACAGGTTGCGGCGATGTCAGAGGCCTGAACACAGGCCCGGCAGCCTCTTGACCACCCATGCCCGCTTGTGGATCGTGCTCATCGAGACACCGAACGCCTTATCCAGGTCGCGATCAAACACATCCGGCACGCCGACGCCACGGCTGCCTGCGGCGTAAACAAACCCCGCACCCAGCCCGCTGCCGCGCCGGGCAAAGACGTCTTCCGCTTCAACTGGGCCGTTCGAAGGTCAGCTTACTTCTTTCCCTTGGCGGCCTTGTTTTTCTTGGGCTTCTTGACGTTCTTGCGCTGAGCGTTGTTGCCTTTCGCCATCGGAGTCTCCTTCAAAGGCACTCGGTTTATGCCGGCGTTTCAACCCTTTACTTCGCCATGTCCTTGAGGGGCCGGACCTTGACGACCTTCCGGGCGGGCTTCGCCTTGAAG
>JAUWQU010000596.1 GCA_030610965.1 Phycisphaerae bacterium | reverse complement strand
ACTGCACGAGGAAGCCGCCGTTCCACGGGCCACGGCCTGAATCACCATGCCGTTCGAAATATCTTGTCGGCGATGTCGGCGGCAAGGTCCTTGTGGCCATAGGCGGCCAGGCCGGAGGCGATCTGGTAGTTCGTCGGCGGCCAGACGTCGCCGCGCCAAAAGGCGCCGGACTTCCATCGCTTGTCGGTCCGATCCACGGTGGGCACCGGCAGCGGCGTCATCCAGGCGGGCGAGGCCAGCACCTCTGCCATGCGCCGGGCCATCGCCTCGGTGGCAGCGCCAGCCGCCAGCGGAATCCAACTTCCGATGGTTGCGACCGGAATCTTCTCGAGCGTGTCGCGTTTGACCGAGAGGAACGTGCCCGCCTCTTCGTCCCACATGTGGTCGCGCATGCCCTTAACGCCCTTTTTTACACGCAGCTTGCGTCTTGCCGCCATCTTCTTGTCGCCCGCGATTTCCGCCAGTCGGGCCAGGCTCCGTTCGCCCATGATCAGATAGGCGTTGTTGCCGGGCACGCAGATGTCGGCATACCAGGGGCCTTCTTTGGGCCCTTTGCGTTTGGGATGTACGGTCATCCGCAGGCCGTCCATGTTGCATTCGTAGTCGAATGTCTCCCACTTCGCGTGCTGCCGCTTGCCCGTGTATGCGCCAAGCGTAATCAGCCCGTTGTCGTGCAGATCCCGCTCTCGCCAATACCAGTCGTGGAACCGTTCGAGCCGGCCGAGGCATTGCTTGAGAAGTTCTTTGTCGCCGTTGCGTCGATAGACCCGTTCGACTCCCCAGGCGAGGATCGGAATCTGCGAGAACTGCCGAACCTCTTGCGGCTCGGTCTTGATGGCCACCGTGATCATGTCCCGAGCATACTCGGGCGCGCTGGTGTTCCAGCGGTCCTGGAAGTCCCAGTAGTTTTGGAAGATGTCGCGGATAAGTTTCTTTTTGCCGGGCAGGATGCTCAACAGATCGACCACGAACATCGTGTCCCAAATCCACTGGCCCTTGTAGTGCGGCCCGCCGGGGACGATCCAGGTGTTCTTCAATGGGGGCGTCGGCGGCATGATCTTTTCGAGAACGCACTTCTCCATCACGCGCTTTGCAAGTGCGAGCACCTCGGGGCTGTTGGCTTCGAAAAGCGAGCCGATGTCGAGCGGCGCCGAGTCAGACGCGCCGGCCAGGTCGCCTAACGCGCCGGCCAGGGCCACTCCGCCGACCGTTCTGAGAAACTCACGCCGTTTCACGTGATGGTCTCCATGTTTGTTTACCCGACATTTCCATTTGACAATAAATAGGGACGCTAACCATTATTTCTGAGGCGCAGGCGCAGGTGGTTCAGGGCGGTCATGGCGGCGCGTTGGCGTATGGTTGGGCGGTCGCCGGGCAGGACGTGGCGGTGGACTTCGGTGCGGTCGGGGCCTGCGAGGGCTGTGTAGGCCAGGCCGACGGGTTTTTCGTCCGATCCGCCGGTCGGGCCTGCGATTCCGGTTACCGATACCGCCCAGTCGGCGCGAAACTTATCTCGGCAGCGGTCGGCCATCGCGCGGGCTACGGGCTCGCTGACGGCGCCGTTGGCGGCCAGGATGTCATCGCCCACGCCCAGCAAATCCCGCTTGACGGAATTGGCATAGCTGATGACGCCGCCGAGGTAGTAGTCGCTCGAGCCGGACACGTCGGTGACCATCTCGCCGATCAGCCCGCCCGTGCAGCTCTCGGCCGTCGCGAGCGTCTGGTGCCGCTGCCGCAACAACATCCCCACGGCTGCGGGCATGGCCTGCTCTCCCTCGCCGACTACCCAGTCGCCCAGGCGCGCGGAGACTTCCGCGATGGTGGCGCCGGCGAGCCGTTCGGCCTCGGCGGCGCTGGCGGCCCGGCCGGCTATGCGAACGCTGACCAGCCCGGCCGCGACAGTCGTGCCCACCAGCGGGTTGGCGTCGCGGGCCATCAGGTCGGCGATCCTCTCGCCCACGTCCGACTCGCCGGTGCCGAACGTGTGCAGAATCCGCCGGACGACAACGCCCTGCCCGGCCGGCAATTCGGGTGCGATTCGTTCGGCGAACATCCGCCGCATCTCGTGCGGCACGCCGGGCATTACGTAAACCATCGCCCCGCCAATGGTGGCCGCGATTCCGGGGGCAGTGCCGCATACGTTGGGAATCGCCCGCGACCCGGCGGGCAGCATCACCTGGATGCGGTTGGCATCCACCATCGTCCGTCCGCGTCGCCGGAAGAAGTCCTCCAGTTCGGCCAGCGACGCGACGTCTTCGATAAGCTCGGCGCCGCCCATGGCGTCGGCAAGGGCGTGGCGGGTGATGTCGTCGGCCGTGGGGCCCAGGCCGCCGGTCACCAGCACAAGCTCGGCCTCGGCCGCGGCGGCGGTGATGGCTCGGGCTGTCACCGCGCGGTCGTCGCCCACGGTGACATGCGAAAGCGTGTCGATGCCCAGCATGTCCAACTGCCCCGCCAGGTAGGCGCTGTTGGTGTCGATGGTCTGCCCGCTGGTCAACTCGTTGCCGATGGAGACTATTATCGAGTTTATCGAGTTCATCGCATTCGTCGCATTCATCGCATTCATCGCATTCATCGCGGCCGGGCCTTGTCGAACTTCCGCCCGCAGTGCGGGCACTTTGGTTTGCCGGATATGCGGCGCAGTTCGCTACGTCGCATGGTGCGTCCGCACTTCTGGCAGGTGACGGTCTCGCCGCCGTCGTCGGAGTCGGAGTCGTCGGCCGGGGCGGGCGCGTCCTCGTCTTGAAGGTCGGCCGGGCAGTAGCCGCGGCGATGGTCGCGCATCATGACCATGGCCGCCGGGATGCTCGTGGTGCAGATCGTTATGACCAGCCACATCCAGAACGATCTGCCGCTTCGTCGCATGGCCCAGGCGGAACGGCCGCACAACACGAGGTAGAACGCCACCATCGCGATGAGCATGGCCCATTGGGTGTCGGTGAATGCAAGCATGGGGGCATCTTACCGGACCGGCGGCAGTCGATGCCAGCGCGAAGGCGCCTACTTCGCTTTCGGTTTGGGCAGCAGGCGGATGGAGATTGCGTTTCGTTCCCAGCTATGCCCGCCGCACTTGGGGCAGGCGGCGTCGGTGGGAATTACCCCGGGATCGTAGCCGCAGTAGTGGCAGATGGTGAATACGTGCTTGGGCTGGGCCTGGCTGGGCGGCACGGTAAACTCCGGCCAGGCCTCGCCGCCGGCCAGCGGGCGATGGACGTTGAGATGCATCTTCCGGGCCTTGCCGGCCTTGTCGACGACCGAGGCGCCGCCAACCGAGGTCTTCAACTGACGTTTCCTTCGAGTGTGAATCATTGCACGACTCCGGCTGGGTGGGTGTAAGCACTCAGTTAGCCGCTAAGGCATAATCATTATTCGGCCAAACGCCATTCCGGACATTAGTATATTTAACTCGTTGCAGATAAGCCTCTTGTATCCGCCTTGCCCGCCGGACACTTGGGCGGACGCAAGTGGTCGACATTTCTTCCTG
>JAUWQU010000096.1 GCA_030610965.1 Phycisphaerae bacterium | reverse complement strand
CGACTCGATCCGAATGCGTTTCGGCGCGATATCCAGCAGCACCGGGTCGTGTGTGGCCAGGATGACGGTGCGCCCTCGGCGGCTCTCGTCGATCAGGCACGTGGCGATGATCTCCGCGTTCCTCGGGTCGAGGTTTCCGGTCGGCTCGTCTGCGAGGATGAGCTGCTGTCCGCCTACGAGGGCCCGGGCCAAAGCGCCCCGCTGCTGCTCGCCGACGCTCAGTTCGCTCGGCCGGTGCCCCAATCGCTGCTCGATCCCGAGGCGGCGGGCCAATTCGGTCACCGCGGCCGGCGCCGCTCCGCGGCGTCCTTGGAGCGAGAGCGAAATCCCGATGTTATCGTACACGCTCAGGTAGGGCATCAGGAAGAACCGCTGGAAGACGAAGCCCACCGTGTGCTTGCGGTAGCGGTTCCGCTTTGCCGGCGAGCCCCGGTAGACCTCGCAGGCGTCGTAGACGACACTTCCGCTGTCCGGGGGGAGCATCCCGCCGATCATCAGCAGTAGCGTGCTCTTGCCGCTTCCGCTGGGCCCATGCACGACGATGAGGTCGCCCTGCTCCGCTCGGAAGCTCAGCCCACGGGCGGCGTGGATGGTCCGGCCGTTCTTCGTGTACGACTTCGTCGCGTCACGCACTTCCAGCATGAGGGCTATTCCTCGACCAGGATGGCATTCGGGTTCATCCGGACCAGCTTGGCTATGGGCAGCAGGGCCGCAAAGAGCACCACCGCGCACGTCAGGGCCATCACCTCCGGAAGCTGCCGCCAGACGACGGCCACCGAGTGTGTCTGCGTCACCAGCACTGGCGCCAGCAGCCAGTTCGACAGAAACGACCCGATGAAGAACCCCGCCCCAGACGCCGCCAGGGCGATCGCCATCAGTTTCGCCACGTACAGGCCGATGATGTAGGCGTAGCTCGCTCCCATCGCCAGGAAGATGCCGACTTCGCGCCGCCGCTCCGAGACCTCCTGCAAGCCGGTCACGGCGATCATCACCACCGTGATGCACAGGACGATGGCAAGGAGATACCTCAGGTATCGCTGGGTCGTCATTCGCGCCAGGTACCGTCCCTGAGCGATCCGCGTCTTCGTGATGATCTTGAAGTCCGGGAATAATCTGGCGAACTCTTGTTCCTGGTAGCGGCTTACGCCCCGTAGCGACGTGCCGTGCAGGCACAGGAACGACAGGATCGCGTTGATGCGGCCCGGCTTGCCCAGAAGCTCCTGGCAGTCCTCGAGTGGCACGTAGGCGCGGTAGTCATCCAGGGAGCCGACCGTCTGAAGGATCGCCGCCACCCGGAACGACCGGCCGAGCAGCTCGACCTGTCTGTTGGCGGACACGCCGAGCAGCCTGGCGGCCTCGGCCCCGAGGCGCGCCTCGCCCGGCGCGATGGCGGTGTCGAGGTGGCCCTTCTCCGGCGTCTCGTCGGCGCGGTGTACGGGGGACATGCCGGTCAGGATCACCGATCCGCCGCCCGCGGGAACCCGCTGCTGAAGGACCGACGTGTAGTACTTCGAGGCCAGGTGCGTGCGTGCGGCCATGCGGGGTGTCGCCTCCTGCCCGAAGAGCACTTGTTTGTCCGTGCAGAGGTACGTATCGAGCGGGTCGGCCTGCTCGGGCAGGATGAGCAGGTTGTGCCCGAGGTTCTTCATGATCAACTGCATGGAGCGGTTGGAGAACCGCGCGCTGTTGCCAAGGTAGGTGTACAGCGCCACCAGGGTGGCCATGGCCGCCCAGAGCAGCAGTGTCACCGACCACTTATACCTGGCTTGATTTGTGACGATCTTCCAGAACATTCGTTAGTAGGGGTTAGAACTTAAAGCCCAGCCCGGTCTTGAACCGCCTGCCCTCGTCGGGGTATCCCGCGACGGTGGAGTATTTCTTGTTGCAGATATTCTCCAGGCCGAAGAAGACATAGTGCTGTCGATCCTCGCCGAAGTGGTATGTCACCTTGGCGTCGAGGTCCGTGAACGCCCCCAGGCTGGCCGGGTCGGACCCGCCCGGCAGGAACCGATCGTTTTCGTAGGACGCCACGTGCTTGGTTAGCAGCGAGATCTCCAGGCCCTTCCACAACCAGGATACCCCGCCGCCGAGGATGCACTCGGGCACTTCCTTGTCTCGCATCCAGTCGCCGTCGGCGCCCTGCCGCCGGGTCTGCATCGCCACGGCGTTGAAGAAGAACTGGAAGCCGCTGTCGAAACGCCGCGTCCGCACGTCCAGTTCTATGCCGTAGCTGTCGCGGTCGGCGTTCTCGTAGAGGCCGTAGTCATCGCCGTTGACGGTCACCTTCTGGCCGCTCAGCAGCGCGGCGTCCTTCTGGTGGACGTAGAAGCCCGTCAGCGACGCCTCCCCGAAGGACTTCCACTGGCCTTTGATGCCCAGGTCGAACTTGGTTCGCCTTTCGGCACCCGGGCGGCCGAGTTGGGCGTCGACCATGCCGGGCTTGGCGGCGATCTGCCCGAGGGCGAGGTTGCCGTGCAGCGACCAGACGTCGCTCAGCGCGTACGACGCGCCCGCGGTGAGCGTCTGGAGGGGGTCCTCCCACTCGTTCTCGATCAGGACGGTGCTGAGCGGCCCGGCGACGCCCTCGACGTTAAGCCCGCCGAACTTGTCGATGCGGGTGCGCGTCAGGCGGTAGCCGACGTTCACGTCCAGCTTGCCGAAATCGTGCTCGTCGACGATCACGCCGGAGTACGTGCCCAACTCGCCGCGCCGGCCGACGTAAAACCGCTTGCCCGTGGGGGAGACCCAGTGGTTGAACATCCCGCCGAAACGCAGCGTGTTGTTGTCGCCGATCTTCAGGCTTTGGATGACGCGCGATCCGTACTCGTAGTCGCGCTCAATCCAGTCGGCGCTGCCCACGCGATGCCCGTACAGCCGGCGGTGCGCGTAGCTGGTCGTGATCTCTGTCGAGGCCCGATCCGATGCCTCGTACCTCGCCTTGCCCACGACCATGTACATGCAGATGGGGTCGTAACTGTCCCGGCGCGTCTGGAGCGTGCCGGTGGCCGGCGGCTCGGCGAGTTGGAGCTCCCGGTCGCCCGTGTAGCTGTACGCCTTCAGGCTCAAGGTCAACGGCTTGGTCGGCCGGTAGACAAGCCGGCCGAAAAAGTTCGTGATGTTCTCCTCGGCGTTTTCATGGCTGGGCCCGTCCGTGTGACGGTAGCCGATACCCACGCCGTAGGAGAGCTTCTTGCCGACGACGTTGCCATGACTGACGTTGCCCAGCCAGGTGTTGTCGCTGCCGTACTCCACGTCGAGCCTGGTCTCCTGCTTGGTGTACGTTCGGGGAATGATGTGGACCAGGCCCGTCATGCCGCCAGGCCCCAGCAGCAGAGCACTGCTGGAGCGGACCATCTCGATCCGCTCGATAGTCGCCGCGTTGAAGAAGTAGTTGGTCTCGTGGAACTCCCGCTGCCACGCGCCGTCGATGACGTACGTGGGGTAGGGGTACCGCTGCCCACGGACGGAGAAGAACTGCTTGACCTTTCGCCCGCGCCGCTCCGTCCACGCGCCGGGCGTGTATTTCAGCGCATCGATCACCGAGTAGGCGTCCAGCCAGCGAATCTCCTCCCTGCCGACGACCGTCGTGGCCGTGTCCAGGCCCGCGGACTCGGTGAGCGGCCGCTTGACCAAATCCCGGGGAGGAAGCGCGATGAAGATGGGCCTGTCTCCCTGCTCGACGGGCGGCTTCTTGCCGGTAATGGTGATTGAGGGCAGCTTGTGCTCCTGGGCCGTCGGCCCTGCCGTATTGGCGTCGGACGGACGGGCCGGGGCCGTATCGGTCGCGCTCGGCTGCGTGGTCGCCCCGGCCGGCGTATTCGGGTCTTCCGCGCGCACGGCCGCGGCAAAGACCCCCGCGAACACCATAATGCACATCGTAGCCCATCCGGTCCTTGCCACGCGCCCAGCCTCCTAATCATTAGAACCCGCTGCACCTGTCTTTGCTGTCCGTACATGGTGCGCGGCAGACAAACAGCATACGATGGTCAGGCTTCGTTGGGGACACAAAAGGGCCGGGAATGCCTCCGCCGGGGTCATTTCGTGCGAAGCGCGATGGCGTGAATGACGCCGTCCTGGGTCTTGATATAGCCGGTGCCCCCGACGCGGCGGAAAGCGTCGCAGGAGCGTATGCCCGCGATCTCCCACGCCTTTGTGCCCGTCTCTGAATCCAGCGCGAGCAGCCGTCCGTCGTCGCTGGCATCGACGAAGTGTATCAGCCCAGCCTCGCTCGTCAGCGGCCCGCACCCGCTGGCTGCCTGTGACCACAGCAGACCTCCTGTCCGGCTGTCATAGGCCCGGATGCGATCGCCGCGAAGATAGACACCGCCACCTGTGGCCAGCAGGTGCTGCGTGTCGCCGGTGGACTTCTCCCACAGGCGCCGGCGAGACGCCAAGTCCAGGCAGATAAGCCGCGAGTTCGCATTGCCCCCCGGCTGCACCAGGAAGGCCCTGCCCTCCGCCAGCGCCAGCAGAGGACGCGTCAGAAGCCGCGCCGCGCCGCCGAGCGGCTCCGACCAGATATCGCGCCCCGTCTCGACGTCCAGGCGGTGAATCGAGGTTGAACTCGCAACACATAGGCCGCCGCCGTCTGCCGCGGCCGACAGGGGGCCCTCATCGGCGATGGCCCGTTTCCATACGATCAGGCCGGTTTGGGTATCGACCATGTGAACGGTGGCGCGGGTCGTCCAGCAGACGCGGCCGCCGGCCACAGGCACGGCGCGGCAGTGGGCCAGGCCCAATTCCGAGCCGTCGCCCGAGTATCGCCACAGGACACTGCCGTCACGGGCATCCAGCGCCACCAGGTCTGTCCGCCTATGAGCTTCCGGTGACAGGCAGTAGACGCGCGAGCCGTCCGCGGCAATGTAACCTCGACTGGGCGGGTCTGACTGCCACAGCAACTCGCCGGTCGATGCCTCAATCGCGGCCACGTGGTCGCCCGTGGCGTCTCTGCGGAGGAAGTACATGCTCGAACCGCGGATCACCACCGTGTCTGCCGGGGACGCCGTGAACGCCTGGGCGCCGCCGTGCCGCCAGAGCTCCTGCAGGTTCGCAGCCGCCAGGAGGGTGGGACTCGATCTTATGTTCCCCGCCGGCTGCCGGGGCTCTGGCGCAAGCCGCCCCATCTGCCAGACCCCCACGCCCAGCACCACCGCGGCCGCCACCGCGCTCGCGCCGAGGACCATCCGTCGCCAACGTGTCCGGCTGGTTCGGGACCGGGCTTCGTCAGCAACGACCCTCTGAAGCGACTGGGCGAATTCCGGCCGGGGCGCGAGCCTGGTCGCCTGCGAGCGGACATCCGAGATGATCCGTCGGTACTCCGCCACGGCCCGTCGGCAACCAGCGCATCGTGCAATGTGGGCATCAAGTTGCTGCCTCGCCTTGGGCGGGACTTCATCCAGCACGTAGAGTTCAAGTTGCTGAGTCGCTTCGTCGCATTCCATCTGTGTGGTCCGTCCGAGCGCTTTGCATTCTGTATACGTTCCAGCCGCGCTTTGGGGACACAATTTCCTCCGAGGTCACTCCAGAGCCCCGACGACCGGCAGGCCTGCCGCTTCCTGATCCCGCCGGCCAGGCCGGCCCTGGCGGGCATGATATCGTGTACGAAGCCGTTTGAGGCCTCGTTGGGCGCGCTTTTTTGCCGCCTCTTCGGAGATGCCCAGCGCAGAGCCAACTTCGCGGAATGAAAGCTCCTGCGCGATGCGCAGGACGAGCACGTCTCTCTCGCCTTTGGGCAGAGCGGCCAGCAGATCCAGTGCGTCGGTAGCGGAATCCGTGGGGCGCTCCATCGCCGGGTGGCGGGCGGACGCTTCCCGGACAAGCCTTGTTTGTCGGGCTCGGCGGCGAAGGGTGTCTACGCAGACATTGCGCAGAATGGTGTAGAACCAGCTTGAAAACGGTTGGCTTGGAATGTACGCCTCCCGGCGCCGGACTACGCGCAGAAAGGCCTCCTGCACGGCATCTTCAGCCAATGCGGTGTCGTTGAGGATCCGCCGGGCGATCGCTATCGCCGACGGCAGACAGCGAGCAACCACTCCCGCGAACGCCTCTGCGTCGCCGGTCCGCTGGAACCGGAGCATGAGGCGCTCGTTGGATTGCTCATCAGGCTTCTGTTCTCTCTCGGAATATCGCATTGCAACGGCAGTTAGTGCAAGTAGTGGTAAACGTCGAACGCCAAGCATCGCCGCCGCGTGGAACGTGCGGGCACCCGGCGGCGAACGCTTCGCTTGCCCCTCCTATGGGCTCATCCGGCAAGGCATTCGGCCCTCTTGGCCCTGCAACGGTTCATCTCGCCAGTCGAAGCATGGGGGATTGTCTCTCAGATCTCGCCCGTTCGCAAGGGATTCGTGCCACGTACGAGTCTGTTCGAGGATGATCCAGTGGGCAACTATCGCTTGGCGGTGTCACGTTCGCACGTTCCGCCGCCGTTCTCGTGCTCGGCCAGCAACATCCACAGCTCATCGTGTACGTCGGCGGATACTTGAAAGTAGAGCTTTCGGGACGAGAAGCTCTCCCAAATTGCTTTGACTTCCAACGCGCTAAGGTTCGTCCCGGCCTGGTAGATCTGCCCCTTGCCCAGTGCGTCGATTCGGCGGCGCAGGGCGGCCCAATCCCTGTGTTCCTGGCCCGCACCGGGCACCCATTGGATCATGTCAAGTTTCTCCAGCGAGCAGATGGCTTCGAGGTGGCGAATCGCGTCGGGCCCGTCGAGGTGGTAGATGCTCGCGTCGAGCCCGGCCACCTCGTGGGCCAGCGACGGCAGCTCGAACCGCTCGAACATCTCCGTGCTGACCATGCACGAGGCATCGCATTGCGGCACGTCGATCAGGCCCCGGCTGTACATGCCGAACCGGTTCAGGCTGCCGTAGGTCGCCACATCGAGCGCCTCGGCCAGTGCGGCGCGAACGTCATCGACGGCACGGTCCACCCGCCTCAGGGCGTCGAGCACCTTTTCGGGCACGTCCAGCATATCGCACAAAACCCCTTCGGCGCCGCGGAGGGCGACAAGGCAGTCCAGGCTGCCCTGAAGGTGCGTGCCGTACACGATAAGCCGGCCGTCGCAGCGCCGGCGGAAACGCGAGATCACCTCGGCCGTGCGCTGCCACCATTTCCCATCGGGTTGGAAACGAATCTCCACGTCGTCCCAGTCCTGGACGAACGGCTGGATCCAGTTGGTGGCGGCGCTGCCCTCGGTATTTCGAAGGTCGGCGCCCAGCAGGGCGGCGAAATGATCCGGGGCGAAGGTTACCTGGTAGCCTGGGATGGCTCCGTCGAGGAACTCGTGCGTGGCCGCCCAGCCGATCGCCTGCTCGATCACCGGCTCGATATCGTTGAACGCGCACACATAGCAACTGGGCTTGGAAACCGGCTCGGCCCCCGGCCTGGGCCTAACCGCCCAGAGCAGCGGGTGCGTGCTCTGGCCGCGCCAAAATTGCGCCCAGCGTTGGCGCGCTCGCTGGAAGTCGGGCTTGAATTCCAGTTCCACGGTTCAATGCTCCATGGGTATAAACACTTCATCGCCACTCAAGCAGTCAGAGGTCACGGCGATCCGTACAGTGCCGGCCTGTCCTACAGCCGAGATTTCTCTTCGCGGCTCCTTCGGTGTCTCGGATGAACGCCGGCCGACGACCGCCGTCGGGCTTTCTGACGATTCTACCGCCGATCGCGAGATCGGCAAGTGACTTCGCTGCTCGACGGCGGGGGAATCCGGCCGTTTCCAGGCCATGATTCGGCCCGAATCCACCGCGGTCGAGCCGTTCCCGGCCGATCCGAACAGGCCGATTCCGTCGTCCCTGCCTCCTCCCGCTATCTCCTCGTGCGTCGCCGTCATTCGGGCACCGGCTCCCGCAGCCTCAGCCGCCGAATCCGTTCGAGGATCGCGCGGAACAGCCCACAAGGGACGGTGACGCCGCGCATAATCCCCCCGAACATCCCGCAGCACGGCTGCAGCAGAAGCGTCGGAATGCCCTTCGACATGCTCAGGACGAGCAGCGCCATTGCAGCGCGTGGCGGCACTGGCTGGCACCGTGTGGTACCAGGTGGCACTATCTTCGGCGATCGGTTATGACGTGGCCGGGGGGCGCGGGTGTGGTTCACCGGCCGGGGCAGCGCAAAACAGAGGGCGAGTGCCGCATTGCAAAGCGGTCGTGCCGGTCATTGTGAGAGGAGGCATCTCTCGGAGCAGGCTGACTCTGGACACGTTATCCCTGCGGGGGCACCTCGCCCTTTTGTCTACTCAGGTTGTCTACTGCTTCATGGAATCAGGCCCTGCGGCCCTTCGGCTGCGCTCAGGCTCTCCGACGGCGTCGGATGACCGCCATCGCGCCGATAGCGAGCAGGCCGAGAGTCGCCGGGCCGGGGACCGCGCCGCCGCCGCTGGTCTCGCCGTAGTGGGCCTGCAGAAGCTGAAGGTCGTCCCAGTCCACGTCGCCGTCTTCGTCGAAGTCGCCGCTGGCAGTCGTGGCGCCTGTGGCCTGGCCCATGTTGGTCTTCAGGGCGATGTAGTCGGCCGCATCGACCACGCCGTCGTCGTTGGTGTCGCCTACGAGCACCGTCGGCCCCGCGCCCACCACGTCATCGAACGTCGTGGCGATGCGGAGCTCGTCGACAAAGAACTTGACGCTGGAGAAATTAAGGGTGTCGAACTCGCTCTGGTCGAGGTCCGGCTTGTTAGACGGGTTGTTAGGGTCAGCCGGGGTTACCGCGACCTGCCAGTTCGCGCTCGAAAGGGCTGGTTGGGCCGCGACGAGGTCATCAAAGGCCGCTTCGTCGATTACGTCGGTCTCCAGGAAGCGCACGACCGTGATGATGTCGTACCCGCCAGTGTCGGCGTCCCACTCGATCTTGCCGATAATGATATTGGCGGCGCCAAATCCGTCGGCATCATCCCGCTGCCATGCCATGGTATGGGTTCGTGGCTGCCCACTTTCGTCCAGGACGCCATCACTGGTGCTGGTGCTGTCAAACTTGGGGACAATTCCGTCGTGGTCACCGAATACGCCGTCCTGGTATCCGCCCGGGGTCTGGTTGTGC
>JAUWQU010000466.1 GCA_030610965.1 Phycisphaerae bacterium | reverse complement strand
CGGCACGTCCCCACACCAACCGCGCCGGCAGGGCCATTGAATCCCCCGCCCGATGGGTCATAATACGCCCATGGAAAGCGGGTCGAGTTCATCCATCTTCTGGGATCGCGGTTACATCCGCCAGCCCCATCGCCCGCTGAACTGCCTGCTGTTCATCCTCGCGCCGCTGGTGCTGTACCAGGCCTTCGCCGTGCGCTACGGAACCCAACTGCTGGCCCCGCGAGACCTCGGCAGGCTGCTGGCCTACTTCGGCGCCACCGCTGCGCTGCTGCCGCCGGCGCTGATCGTCGCCGTGCTGCTGATCCAGCACACACTGCACCGGTACAAGTGGACAATCCAGCCCGGTGTTCTGCTCGGCATGCTGGCCGAGTCGTTCGTGTGGGTGCTGCCAATGCTGGCCCTGAGCCACTTCACGAGCAACTCCATGGCCGCCACCACCCGCGCGGCGCCAAGCCAGTTCACGCGACAGGTGCTCCAGGGCCTCGGGGCGGGAATATACGAGGAGTTTATCTTCCGCCTGGTGCTTATCGGCCTGATTCTGCTGGTGCTGGCAGAGGTGCTCGAGTTCCGCAAGGACGTCTCGGCCGTCATCGCCATCTTCGCCCAGGCGATCCTGTTTAGCCTTTACCACCTCTCGCACGCCCAGGTCACCGGGGTGGTGGACTTCCCCTGGAGCCCGTTCGTCTTTAGAATGTTCGCCGGCGCCTACCTCGGCGGCCTGTACGTCCTGCGAGGCTACGGCATAACCGTGGGAACCCACGCCGTCTGGAACCTGTATGTGGCATGGGTAAGCGACTGAAGCCGGTAGGTGGTTGACGGTAGACTGCGCCGCACTGGAAACGTCGGAAACTTCGGGAGACATCATGAAACTGTGCGTGCTATGCCTGACGGTGATGCTGGCGGGAAGTCAATTGAATGCGGGCGAGTCGCTCTGGCGGGTCGCCGACCGGATTGACATTGACACCGTGCCATCGGGGTTCCCCGTAGGATTCTCGCTGCTGACGCGCGGGCAGCGTCAGTATGTGGCCTACTACGACGCGACGCACCAGATGACCGTCGGGGCTCGAACGCTGGGCCGGCGCGACTGGCAGTTGGTCAAGCTCGACTCGAAGGTCGGGTGGGATTCGCACAATGGCATAACGATGGCGTTTGACGCGGAGGGGAATCTGCACCTTTCGGGCAACATGCATTGCGTGCCGTTGATCTATTTTCGCACGGAAAAGCCCGGTGACATCACGACCTTCAAGCGCCTGGCCATGACGGGCAAGAACGAGCGTCGCTGCACGTACCCGCATTTTGTCCGTGACCACGCTGGCAGGCTGATCTTCCACTATCGCGACGGCGGCAGCGGCAACGGCCGACGCCTGTACAACGTTTACGACGTCAAGTCGCGATCCTGGTCGCCGCTGCTCGACACTCCGCTGTTCGATGGGCAGGGAAAACGCAACGCGTATCCGTCGGGGCCGACGACCGGGCCGGACAGGTTGTTTCACGTCTTCTGGGTCTGGCGAGACACGCCGGACTGTGCGACCAACAACAACCTTTCCTACGCTCGCAGCCGCGATCTTATCCACTGGGAAACCGCCGCCGGCGAGGCCATCGAGCTTCCGATGACGCTCGGGGCCAAAGGCCTGATCGTCGACCCGGCGCCGTCGGGCGGGGGCATGATAAACGGCGGCGCGAGGCTCGTTTTCGATTCGCGGCATCGCCCGATGATCGCGTACCACAAATCAGACGCCGACGGCAACATGCAGATCTACGTTGCACGGCTTGGCCAGGGCAAGTGGGCCAGGCGCGTGATTACGTCGTGGGACAAGCCGGTGAAGTTCTCCGGGCGCGGGGCCATGCCGTTTATCGGCATCAGAATCTCCACGCCGAAACGCATCAAGGACGGCGTCTGGGCGGTGGGCTATCGACATCGCGATTATGGTTCCGGCATGGCCGCGTTCAGCGAGGCGACGCTCGAACCGATCAAGGTGAGTTACACCCCGCCGGAGCCGGAACTGCCGGCCGAGCTGCGCAGACCCCAGATCAAATTCGAAGGCATCGGCGTGCGCCATGCCGGCGATCTCGGCGACTCGGGCGACCCGAACGTTCGCTACATCCTCAAGTGGGACGTCCTGGGGCCCAATTACGACCGCAAGCGCACCGGCCCGCTGCCCCCCGCCGCGGCGCTGCGCGTCTTCAAGCTCGTCCGCAGCGCCAAATGACGCTTCCCGCGCGCCTCACTCCCAGGGGAAATCCTGGCCGCTCAGGCGGGTGAAAGCTTCGGTGTACTTGGCGCGGGTTTTCTGGACGATGTCAGCCGGCAGAACCGGACCCGGCGGGATGCGCTTGAACTTGACCTTGTCGAGGTAGTCGCGGACGAACTGCTTATCGAAGCTCGGCTGGTCGCGGCCCGGCTTGTACAGGTCGGCCGGCCAGAAGCGGGAGGAGTCCGGCGTGAGGACTTCGTCGATCAGCAGAAGCTCGCCGGCCTGGTCGGTGCCCCACTCGAACTTCGTGTCGGCCAGGATGATGCCTCGCTCGGCCGCGTGCGCCCGGCCGCGATTGTAAACCTCCAGCGAGCGGTCGCGGAGTTGGATCATCACGTCCAGGCCCACCAGTTCGGCGGCCTTTTCGAAGGAGACGTTCTCGTCGTGGCCTTCCTCGGCCTTGGTGGCGGGCGTAAAGATGGGCTCGGGCAGCTCGGAGCACTGCTTGAGGCCCGCCGGCAGTGGGATGCCGCACACGGTGCCGCTTTCCTTGTACTCCCGCCAGCCGCTGCCGGCGAGGTAGCCGCGGACGACGCACTCGATGGGGACGACCTCGCACTTGCGGCAGAGCATGAACCGCCCGTCGAGTTCCTCGTCCTGGCAGTCGGCGGGCAGATCCTTCAGGGCGACGGAGACCAAGTGGTTGGCCGTCACGTCGGAAAGCAGGTTGAACCAGAAGGCGCTGATCTGCGTCAGGACCCTGCCCTTGTCGGGGATGCCGTTCGGCATGACCACGTCATACGCGCTGATGCGGTCGGTCGCGACGATCAGAAGATGCTCGGGCAACTCGTAAATATCCCGGACCTTCCCACTTCGCTTGGGGTAGTGCGCGACCGACGTCGTTAGTAGTGCCGTGCTTTTCATAGCCCAATTTCTACCTTCCGCCACTTGGGGCGGTCAAGTGTTAATGCCGCCGCTTATCGTCCGGCGAGGTAGGCCAGGATGAACACGATCTGCGTGGTCAGGTTTGCGGCCAGCAGGCTTTGGCGGGTGAGCCCTCCCGGCGAGCGGCTAAAGCCGATGCCGCCCGCGATGGCGGCGACTATCGGCGCCAGAGGAACCAGCACCTGCCCGCCGAGGCCGAGGTGGTGGTGGAAGTACGCGATCGAGACGCCCAGCAGTACCGCCATGAAGACCGCCACGGCAATCGCGTCGCATCCGCGGGCCAGGGCGGCGACCTGCGGCTCGGTCCGCTGCCCAGGCCGGCAGAACTTGACCGTGATTAGCATGGCCCAGGCGCCCCACGCGGGCATGAGCACCAGCACGCGGTAGAGCTTGGCCTGCGGGCGGAGCCACTCGATCCACGGGTGCAGCCGGGGAAACTCCCAACGCGACCAGTCCGGGCTGAGCCGCATGAAGCTCATCGCCAGAACCACCACGATAACGGCAATGGCTACGGTTTGCCCACCTGCCGAATGCCCGCCCAGCCGCCAGCCGAGGGCGACGACGGCCCTGCTGAAAGGCCAGAGGCAGTACAGCGCGAGCGTGACCGCGGCGGGCATTATCAGCAAGTCAGGATCGCGAAAGACCTTCCACGATATTCCCCAGACATTCGCCAGCACTAGCCCCCAAAGCACCGAGCCGATGATCAGTCCGAGCCAGGCGCGGCCGAAGCGCTCGGGCTCCTCAGCGGCCAGACGCTCGTCGTCGGCCGACATGAACAACATAGCCGGCTGACCGGCAAGCCATCGCGCCGCCCGCGACGCGAACCTGAGCATCATCCCGGGCAGGCCGGCAAGCCGCCTGCCCGTCCGCGACATGAGCTTGTGGAGCTTTCGTATCATCCGGCCCCTATCAGCGTAATGCGTCAAATGTATCGAGGACTATCATAGACTCTGAAATCCGTCGCGTAAGTACCAAAAGACAAGCACCAAAATGCAAACAAGCTCCAAATGACAAATACCAAATATCAAACGCGTGCCACAGACGGGGGCATTATTCGGTCCTTGGTGTTTGATGCTTGGTCCTTGTTTGGGATTTGATGCTCGCTATTTGGTGCTTGTCTATTGTTTGGCGCGGGCGTCGGCGACGATTTCGACGTACTGGCGCGCCAGGCTCTCGATCTCGTCGAAGTTGCCTTCGGCGAG
>JAUWQU010000682.1 GCA_030610965.1 Phycisphaerae bacterium | reverse complement strand
AAAACCTTCGGCCAGGGAGGGCCGAAAACATTATCGGAAAGCGAAAAGACGAGTGCAAGGCCGAAAAAGTTCACAAATCGGCCCTGCCGGTGGGATAGGTATACCCTCATCGAGGCCCACTATAGACGGCAGTGCCATTCGTGACTGTCCCTTTTATTTCGACTGGGCTCAGGACCTTCGGCGACGCTTCAACAGTAGAGGAAGGCCTGCGGCCAACATCATCATCGTCGCCGGTTCGGGGATGTGAGTCACCAGCAGTTCCGGGCGATTGCCTGTCAAGGTGACGGTTTCGTCGTCGAATCGGGCGAAGCGCTGCTGGCCACTGCCGCTATTGTCGGAGCGGGCCAGGATCAGCCTGAGGAAGCCGTCGCCTGCCAGTGCATCCGACACGGCCGTGCGGAATTGAGCAGTATCGCTGAATGTGACGTCAGCCGACGATCGCGGCCCGGCGCTCGGGTTGAAAGTGGCCGAAGTGAGCAGCGTCCCCAGGATCCCGCCGACCGTCCCGTCACCGGTGGCCGGTGCGTTCCAGGTCGCGGTGCTTTCGTCGATGTCGAAGTCGTACTCATAGACCTTGATTGTGATCAAACTGCTAAGCCCGCCACCTGTCCGCAAGACGAGCGAGGCCGAGTCGATCATGTCTGAGGCCGGAATGGCGCTGACGTCGAACTCCAGCAGACCCCGTAATTCGTTATTGTCGTTCGTGAAGCCGACAATCACCTCCCTATCGGTATCTCCGTTTTGATTCTTGTCTGCTTCACTCGAACGGATGTAGACGGCGTCCTGTGTATAAGCGCCGCTCGGCGAGACGCCTTCCTGGAAGCTGATCACGGTCGCGTTGGCTGGGGTGACTGTGAGGATGAGGCTTGCCATCGCCACGACGGCGAGGGTCGATACGGCCCCGGCCCTGTTTCTTATCGCCATGATTTCTTCCTCTTTGCTCCGACGAAATAAATGGCTGCCTGCAAGCGGCAGGTGCGGGCGTCTGCTCTCATTTAGATTGGGTGCTGCTGTCTTCGGTCTGCGCCTCAGGGCCGAAGGCCGGCTTTGCGGCGACGCAGCATCATCAGGCCGCCAAGAGCCAGCAGGCTCATCGTCGCCGGTTCGGGGATGAGGTCTACGTTCACCTCGAAAGCGTAGGTTCTACCGAGGTTGGTGTGACTGAATCCCGCGACTGTTTGTCCTGTACCCGTAGGCGCCACAAAAAGGTTGTCGTGGTCGGTTGAACTACTGCCCGTTCCGGCGTTGTTCTGGTCCAGGGCGATGATTCCGGAACCACTTCCGGCCGTGAAGAAGCCGGCGTAAACGTCTGTCGATGAGGCTAACGTGAATGTTCCGGTTTCGGCTACCGTTTGTACGCCATTGGACGTCGGATCGAATGCCGAACCGAGCCACACTGTCGTATACGACGACGGCGGGCCGCTGAGGAGCATAGGCGTGATCGTGCCGCCCTCGGTATTGCTGAAAACGTTGAGCCGCCAGTCGTTGACTTCATACTCGCCGGCCGACAGCGTCACGAAGGTTGTGCGATCGACATTGAGACGTTCCTCGCCCGGCGTATCCTGCTTGAGTGCGTTTGTAATGTCAGCACCGGGGCCGATTAACATCGCGGCGCTCGCCGGGCCAACGCTGAGGGCGACACCTGCTATCGCCACGACCGACAGGACCAATACGGCCCTGGTTCGGCTTCTCGTCGCCATGATTTCTCCCTCTCTGCTCCCAAGCAACAAACAACTGCACGCAAACACACGCGCGGACATACATTATGACGTGACACGAACTGCTTCTTCGCTCCAGCTTCTATTATACCCCGTCCCACTGTTTTGTCAAGTTGGAATGGGAATATCCAGGCGTGAAGAATGGGATGGCCCTTGGGAGCTGTCCATAACACACGCGGGGTGTGGTTATTGCGCTCATTGGGGGGAGTTGTTTGCAGTCGTTTGGAGTGGTTTGGAAGCAGTTTGGAGTTTTTGGAATTTGCCTGGGGCCCTGTGTGATTTCGGGGATGATGCCGATCACGATTCCCTTGGCGTCGGCGGGTGAGTCCTTGTCCACTTTGGTTATCCCGATGCAGGCTGGCGGTCGCTCCTGTCTCACGGCGCCGGGCGGGTCGCTGCGGCTGGTCGAAGCTCCTGGCGATGCCTCTGAGCCTCCCGCTCGGCCTGGTCGGCGAGTTCGTCCTGGCCGCTGCCTCGCAGCACGGCCGCGAGGGTGCCGTTGGCGTCCGCCAGCAGCGCGTGGAGGTACCACAACTCCGGGTGTTCGGCCAGCAGCAGGCTCATGTTGGCGATGTTGCTCTCGGCCAGGGCGCGGGCTTCCACGCGATTGCGGCGAATCAGCAGGTCGTCCGCCAGCGAATTGCGAAACGCCGCCAGCCAGACCTGATACGTGACGACCTCGGGGAACTCTGCCGCCAGGGCGGCCTGGGCCTCGACGGCCTTGCGGTCGGCCTGTTCGGCCTCGTTGACGCGTCGCATCCTGCGGAGCGTCTGGCCGAGCTTCTGGTTGAGGTGCGCCTGGGAAGCGCGGTACTCAGGCACGCCGGGGTGCTCGGCGACTAGCCGGACCGACAGTTCCATCGCCTTTCGCAGCCGCTGCTCTGCCACGGCCGCACCTTCGCCTCTGCCGGGCGGGCCGAGGCCCATGCTCATCGCGTAGGTCTCTATGAGGTCGAAGCGATACTCCGCGACCTCGGGGTGTTCCTCGACCAGTGATTCGAGGATCTCGATCGCGCGGTCCGTGCCTTCCCGCGTCGCTGCCTGCCGGGCCGCGCGCGGTCGGTCGCCCTGGCGGCCCTCGCGATAGCAAAGCGCCAGCAGGTGACGGTACTCGCGGTTAGCGGGGGCCTCGCGAACGAGCTGGTCGAGCATGGCTACGGACTTGGCCAGGTATTCGCGCCGGGCCTGCCGAGCGGCCTCGGACTCCTCAGGCCCGCCCCCGCCGCGCGCGGCTGCGAGTCCCTTGCGTCGCCCGAAGAGCCGTCCGCCCGCTCGGTCGCCATCGGACCCGCCAGCCGGCCCTTGGGGACCCTCCCGGGGCGGCAACGGCGGGCCGAGCCTGCCCGCGCCCCCCCGCCGCTGCTTGCGACCACTGCCGT
>JAUWQU010000266.1 GCA_030610965.1 Phycisphaerae bacterium | reverse complement strand
CTGGAGAGAACTGCGGATTTCCGCCGATAAACATAAACTGGGCGGTGCGGTCAAAGACGGCCTCGCCGCCCAGCCTAGCTTGCGCAACCAATGAAGGACGCCACAGATGATAACGTCCATGCACATCGAAAACTTCAAGTGCTTCAAAGACTTCGACATCAACCTCGGCCCCTTCAACGTCCTGATCGGCCCAAACGACACCGGCAAGACGGCGCTGCTGCAAGCGGTGAGGCTGGCGGGGGCCTTTCAGCCCAAGCAGACTGTTAATGTTTCAATGACGGTTCCGGAGATCGGCTTTGACATTGGCGGAGCGTTCAGGCAGGAAGAACCGAACGAGGCCATACAAATCACCGTGGGGGCCGATATGCCCCCAGAAGTACCTGATGGCGTGAGATTGCTTGTAACCTGCCGCAGGGCACCTCGTCCCAACTCAGGACATGCTGTGTGGTCCAGCAATCTTGATACCCAGTCGCTGGGTGGCGTAGACCTAGAAGGTGAAGGAACCCCTGACAGCATTCTCCCGGCAGCGTTCGACGCATTCACCCGGGATCTATGTGACAGCGCCTACTATGCCCTCGACCCAAGACAATTGCGGAAGCCATGTCAAAATACAGTTGTCTTGTCGGAGACGGGAGAGGGTCTCCCTGCACTGTTGGCAAGCATCCTCCGCATGGATCGCGAGCGATTCCTTGCCCTGGAGAAGCACTTTTACCGAAGATTCCCTAGCTATAAGAGGCTTGAACTTCCCCTAGCCAGGGTTCAAGTCGAAGGCGATGGGGTGAGCTTATGCTTCGTGACGTCCCAGAGCCAGGTCCTCCAGGCTACGTCGGTCTCGGACGGTGTAATGTTGTCTCTGGCCTATCTTGCCCTCTGCTATCAGTTGACGCCTCCCTCTTTGCTCCTTATCGAGGAACCCGAAACAGGCGTGCATCATGCGAGTTTGAAGGACATCATTGAAACACTTAAGCACCTCAGCGATAAGAAGGGCGTCCAGATCATCCTGACGACTCATTCGCCGTATCTCCTCGATCATGTGGAGGCAGATCAGGTGCATGTTTTCACGAAGGACCCCGAGGGCGCGGTGCATGCCAAGAGGCTTTCCGAGTTCGAGGATGTGGCCGACATGAAGAGCCATTTCATGCCCGGCGAGATTTGGTCTATCCTGGCCGAGGCTCACAACATCTGATTGGGGGAGCCCGTGAGAGAGATACGTATCCTTGTCCTGGGTGACGGACCCAATGAGATTGCCAGAGAGTGGGAAACGCTTCTGGCTACGGACCTGCCGGCGCTGCCTCGTTTGGTCCATAGGTTGCTGGGCGAGCCGAGCAACGTCAGCTATGATCTTCGGCTGTTCCGACGGGTGGTTCACGCCAGGGGCAAGGGCGATGCTGCCGAGAAGAAGACCGAGGCGGTCATCCGATTCGCAAGGCAGAATCGCTTTCATGCGATCGTGATACTGCTGGACCGGGACAGGGCGTCCACGTCGAAGAAGATCAGGCCCCTTCAGGACAGGCGCGAAGCCATCGCCGTCTCGGCGTACCTGCCTTGCGCAATCGGTTGCGCCATAGAAACCTTTGATGCGTGGATGATTGTGGACGGCACGGCAATAGGTGCAACCGGCGGGAAAGCAAGCCGGACGCATCCCGACCCCGAGAAGTTGGACGAGGAAGAAGGCACAGGCCGACACCCGAAGGATCGGGCGATTGAACTCTTTGGCAGGAGAGACGTTCTGACGGCTGCCTATGCCAAGGTCGCAGCTACTGTGAGCCTTGAGCTTCTTGGCAAGGCTTGCCCCAAAGGCTTCGCCCCGTTTGCCGTAGAGGTGAAAGAGCGGATCGCGCCTGTGGTTGGTGGGCGGTGATTCGGATCACTGCTGCTCGGCCATGACCACCGGAGTAGAACGGACACATGGAACATGAGCCTTCGGCTCACCCGAAAGGCAGAAGAGGCCAAGAGACGAAAAGCCGAGGACGAGAACGAGGACGATGGCTGTCGCCCGGGATCGTGCCCCTACTACCTACTACCTATTACCTACTACCTTCTTCTTTGAAGGACCCCCATGACATACAAGGCTGTGATATTCGACCTCGACGGGACTTTGCTTAATACCATTGAGGACTTGCTGGATTCGATGGACGTTGTATTGGCGGAAGTCGGCGTGGCCGGCCATGACGTGGAATCGGCGAAGGTTTACGTCGGCGACGGGTTGCGGAGCTACGTGCTGCGGGCGCTGCCGGAGGCGATGCGGGGCGATGAGGAGCTTGTGTCACGCTGCTGCCAGCGGTTCGCCCAGGAGTATGCCAAGCGGTGGCACGTCAAGACACGGGTTTACGAAGGGGTGGCCGAGCTGCTGACGGAACTCGACCGGCGGTCCGTGCCGGCGGCGGTGCTGACCAATAAGCCGGATGAGTTCACGCAGGTGATCGTCGGCAAGCTTTTGGGGCGGTGGCAGTTCGCGGCCGTGCGGGGCGTCCGGGCCGACGGGGTCAAGAAGCCCGACCCGGCCGGGGCGCTGGAGATCGCCGCAACGCTCGCGGTACTGCCGGCCCAGTGCCTTTACGTGGGCGACACCAACACCGACATGCGGACCGCTGCGGCAGCCGGGATGTTCGCGGGGGGGGTCCCCTGGGGGTATCGCCCGGCCAGCGAGCTGCTCGAAAACGGCGCCGAGATCCTGATCGACAAGCCGTTACAGCTATTGGATCTGCTGGGCCGCTGATCGTCGCGGGCACGGGCCGGCGAGATCGGCCTCTTGGACTCTTATCAGTTGATGCTTGTCTGGCCGTCCCACCTGACGAAGGCCTCGATGGCCTCGTACTCGGCCAGGCCAAGCTTGTCGTAGGTTCTTGCGGTGTCGCGGTTGCGCTGCTCGGCCCTTTGCCAGAACTCTCGCTCGTCGATGCCGGGGAACAGGGCCTTGTCCTTCTGCGATTCGTGCTGGAAGATCGCCTCGATCTTCCGGTGAAGTTCCTGTGGGCCCAGCGGCACGGCCAGGTCTATCTGGTGGGGCTCCCACTCCTGCCATGCCCCGCGATAGAGCCAGACCTCGCAGCGGCCGAACCACTCCTGGCCGCGGATTCGCTCGATGGCCCGGAAGACCGCCGTCAGGCACGTCCGGTGCGTGCCGTGCGGGTCGGAAAGGTCGCCGGCCGCGTATATCTGGTGCGGCTGGACCTTCTCGAGCAGCTCGACGATGATATCGACGTCGCGTTCGGTCAGGGCCAACTTTTTAACTCGTCCCGTCTCGTAGAAGGGCATGTCCAGGAAGTGCAGGTTCTCCTCGGGCACGCCGCACTGCCTGCCGGCGGCCTTGGCCTCGCCGTAGCGGATGAGCGTCTTGATCCGCTGGACCTCCGGGCTGTCGATCTGCCCGGGCTGCTTGTGGCGGAGGAACTGTTCGATGTGCTTCTCCGTCTTCTCGGTCTGCTTGATGTCAATGCCGAACGAGCGGTTGAACTCCGTGGCGAAGTCCACGAAGTTCAGCGCGTCACAGTCGAAAACGGCGATGTTGCCGCTGGTCTGGTACGCAACGTGGACCTCGTGGCCCTGCTCGACCAGGCGGATTAGCGTGCCGCCCATGCATATGACGTCGTCGTCGGGGTGCGGGCTGAAGACCAGCACCCGTTTGGGGTAAATGTCGTCGGCCGGCCGGTTGACGTCGCCGGGCTGCTTCTTGACCGGTGGCTTGCCGCCCGGCCAGCCCGTCACGTCTATCTGCAGGCCGCGGAAGACGAGCAGGTTGATCGCGTAGGCCGGGCCGTGCTCGGCCAGCAGGGCCTGGAGGTAGTTCTCGTTGTAATCCGCGTCGGTGAGCTTGAGGATGGCCTTGCCCGTCTTGAGCGCCAGCCAGATGACGGCCTTCTTGATGGTGTGCTCGTTCCACTGAATGGCGCCCAGCACCCACGGGCTCTTGGCGCGGGTGAGTTGCTCGGCTGCGGCGCGGTCCAGCATGACCTCGGCGTCCGGGTGCTTCTGCAGGAAACTCGCCGCCACGGCCTCCGTAACCGGCCCCTCGACGGCTCTGGCGACGATGCGGGCCTTTCCCTCGCCGAAGGCCAGCATGAGAATCCGCCGGGCCTTGAGGATCGTGCCGACGCCCATGGTAATGGCCCGCCTGGTCACGTTGGCCTCGCCGAAGAAGTCGCTGGCCGCGTCGTTGCGGGTGAGCTGGTCCAGCCAGATCAGGCGCGTCGGGCTGTCCGGCGGGCTGCCCGGCTCGTTGAAGCCGATGTGCCCGGTCCTGCCGATGCCGAGAATCTGAAGGTCGATCCCACCGGCGTCGACGATCGCCTGCTCGTAGGCGATGCAATAATCCGCCACCTGCTCCGGTCCGATCGTGCCATCCGGGATGTGAACGTTGGCTGGGTCGATGTCAACATGATCCAGCAGGTGCTCGGCCATGAACCGCCGGTAGCTCTGAAGCTCCTGCGGCGGCATCGGATAGTACTCGTCGAGGTTGAACGTCACCACGTTGGCGAAGCTCAGCTTCTCCTGGCGGTGCATGCGGACCAGCTCGGCATACAGCGTCATCGGCGTCGAGCCGGTGGCCAGGCCGAGCACGCACTTTCGCCCCGCGCCCTGGCGGGCGAGGATGAGCTGTGCGATCTCCCTGGCCGCGGCGACGCTGCACTCGCCGCTGCCGGGGAATATGCGGGTGCGAATCTTCTCGCAACGGGTAAGGCTCTCGTCCTGAAGGTACGGCATTTAGCTGCTCCTGCTCTCAAGAAGAAGGTCATAGGTCTTAGCTCTCAGGTCTTAGGGAGCACCAGCAAGTCCGTGGGCTTACCGGCGTTCCCGGCAAAATGCCGATGGCAATGTTCAGGGCCTGCCTGCCAACAGGCGGGCTCTGCCACCCCTGGGACTTAAGAGCCAGGACCTCTTTGGCAAGCACAATACAGTAAGCCAGGGCGATTTTCGAGTATGATGTGCCGATGGCCCTGCCCATACCGTCCGGGGCAGTACATACATAGCAATTCTCCAGCCCCGGATGGGGCGACAGCATTCCCCGGGGCGTTGTGGCTCGCCCCGCTGTTTCACCTTGATCTAGGGTCGGATCGCTGGTATCTACGGGTGGGGAATCCTGGATGGGTGTTCGCGCCCTTGACCGGAGGCGACGCGGCGTGCTGAACAGGGCGCGGGCGAACTGGAAGGAAGGTGCGGAATGGACGACGCGATTCGCGAGGCGATTGAGCGCGCGGCGGCGGTATTGAAGGACATGGGCGCGCGGGAGGTGTACGTGTTCGGTTCGGCGGCAACCGGGATCCTGCGCGAGGGCAGCGACGTGGACTTGGCTGTCGTCGGCCTGCCGCCGGGGGTCTTCTTCGAGGCGATTGCCAAGGCCGCCGACGCCTTGGGACGGGATCTGGACCTGATCAGCTTGGACGATGACAACCTGTTCACCAGGTACCTCAAAAAGAAAGGGAAGCTCCAGCGTGTGGCCTGAACTCAGAGAAGAGGTCGAACTGGAACTGGCGATGATGCGGGAGCACTTGGTAACATTCGCCCCCGCCCTCGAAAGGTCCTGCAAGCGCGCACCGGACCCCATCGAGACGGCCGCGCTGGGCGCCATGCTCCACGGTTTCTACAACGGGGCGGAGAACATCTTCAAGCGGATTGCGGTGCATTGCGATGACGGCCCGCCGCGTGGGGAAGGTTGGCACGCCGCGTTGCTGGACGGAATGACGCGGCCCGGCCCGAATCGCCCCGGCGCCGTATCTGGACCGCTGGCTGCCGAGCTTCGTAAGTACCTTCGATTTCGCCATGTGTTTCGCCACGCCTACAACGTCCAACTGCGATGGGGGGAAATGGCCGATCTGGTGGTCGCCTGTCAAGGCGTGCTGGACCGCCTGGAAGCCGAGATGGATGCCTTCCTCAAGGCCACAGAGGACAAGCCGTAACAGGCGAGAGAAGCCCCCGCATCCAAACCTGCCGAGGGCGGGCCATGACGGGGCAGCCTCGAATGATGCGATACGGCGGGATTGAAAACGCCTCGGCACCGGCCGCGAAACGCCCCGCCGGGTACCACGCCACCAACCAACTGTCGAGTGCCC